>PWEU01000186.1 GCA_003554005.1 Nitriliruptoraceae bacterium | reverse complement strand
GCCGGCTTCGGGCCGGAGGTCAAGCGGCGCATCATGATCGGCACGCACGCCCTGTCCAGCGGGTACTACGACGCCTACTACCTGCAGGCGTCCAAGATCCGCACCCTGATCGCCGACGACTTCCGGGCGGCCTTCGAGCAGGTCGATGTGCTGATCAGCCCCCCCTCGCCGTCGGTGGCCTTCCGGCTGGGGGACAAGACGGCGGACCCGATGGCGATGTACCTCAACGACGTGGCGACCGTGCCGGCGTCGCTGGCCGGCATCCCGGCGCTGTCCCTGCCGGCCGGGTTGGCCTCGGCACCCGACGACCCGTCCACCTCGCTGCCCGTGGGGTTGCAGGTGATGGCGCCGCTCAAGCGTGACGACGTCATGTACCGGGCCGCCTGGGCCTTCGAGCAGGCGACCGGGTTCACCCCGGAGCCCGCCGGACCCCGCGCGGTCGCGACGCCGGTCGCGACGCCGGTCGCGACGCAGGAGGTGCGCTGATGGCGACCGACACGCCGCTGCCGGAGGGCTGGGAGCTGGTCGTGGGGCTCGAGGTCCACGTCGAGCTGCACACCGCCACCAAGATGTGGTGCGGTTGCGGGACGCAGTTCGGGGACGCCCCCAACACCAACGTCTGTCCCGTGTGCACCGGTCAGCCCGGGGCGCTGCCCGTCGCCAACGCCCGGGCTATCGAGGACGCCACGCTGCTCGGGCTGGCGCTGGCCGGGCAGGTCGCCGAGCGGTGCTGGTTCCACCGGAAGAACTACTTCTACCCCGACCTGGCCAAGAACTACCAGATCAGCCAGTACGACGTCCCCCTGATCCACGACGGCCACCTCGACGTCGAGGTGGAGCTCGCGGACGGCAGCGTCGAGACCCGCCGGGTCGGCATCGAGCGCCTTCACATGGAGGAGGACACCGGCAAGTCGCTGCACGTCGGCGACACCGGCCGCCTCCACGGCGCCGACCGCTCCCTGATCGACTACAACCGGTGCGGGATCCCCCTGCTGGAGATCGTGTCCCACCCCGACATCCGCGACCCAGAGACCGCCCAGGCCTACCTCCGCGAGCTGCAGGCCATCGTGCGGGCCGTGGACGTCTCCGACGCGCGCATGGACCAGGGCTCGATCCGCTGCGACGCCAACGTCTCCGTGCGACGGGTCGGGGCGCCCCTGGGCACCCGCACGGAGATCAAGAACCTCAACTCCGTGCGTTCGGTCGGGCGCGCGATCGCCTACGAGGCACGCCGGCAGGTCGCCGTGCTCGAGGACGGCGGTGCGATCCGGATGGAGACGCGCCACTGGGACGAGGGCCGCGGGGTCACCGAGACGCTGCGGGTGAAGGAGTCGGTGACCGACTACCGCTACTTCCCCGACCCGGACCTGGTGGCCGTCACCTCGCCGCCCGCGGCGGTGGAGCAGATCCGCGCCCGGCTCCCCGAGCTGCCCACGGCCACCAGGGCGCGGTTGCTGGAGGCGGGGCTGCCCCGACCCCAGGCCGTCGCGCTGGTGGGCACCGATGCGCTGGGGGTGTACGACGATGCGGTCGAGCGGGGCGCCGACCCGGTCATCGCGGCGAACTGGCTGGTCGGCGACGTGGCCGGGCAGCTGGCCGCCGAGGGCCTCGAGCTGGCCGAGAGCGGGTTCACCGGCGCCCACCTCTCCGAGCTCGTCCGCCTGATCGACGACGGCACGCTGTCCACCAAGCTCGCCAAGCAGGTCCTGGCCGGGGTCATCGCCGGACGGGGTGGCAAGGGGCCCGCCGAGGTGGCCGAGGCGCAGGGCCTCCAGCAGGTCTCCGACGAAGGTGAGCTGCGCGCGATCGTGGAGCGGGTGGTGACCGACAACGCCCGCACCGTCGACGACATCCGCGGCGGCAACACCAAGGCGATCGGCGCGCTGGTCGGGCAGGTCATGAAGGCTACGCGCGGGCAGGCAGATCCCCGCAAGACCAACGAACTGCTGCGGGAGCTGATCGGCTGAGCGGTGCGGGGCGGACCGGCGGAGGCGGCGACGGTCGGTGGAAAGCTCACCCCGACCCAGCCGAACGGTTGGGTCGGCTCCGAAGCTCCTTCGCGTACGCTGGCCCCGGTGGTAGGCGGGAAGTGAGGGACGACGTGGTGCTGGAGCAGATCGACGGACCGGCCGACCTGCGAGCGCTCCCTGACGAGGAGCTGCCGCTGCTCGCCGAGGACCTGCGGCAGGCGATCGTCGAGGCCGTCGCCAAGGTCGGGGGGCACCTCGGTTCCAACCTCGGGGGCGTGGAGCTCACGATCGCCCTGCACCGGGTGTTCGAGTCACCTCGCGACCTCATCGTCTGGGACACCGGGCACCAGGCCTACGTGCACAAGATGCTCACCGGCCGCCGGGACGCTTTCGGGGCCCTGCGGCAGGCGGGTGGCCTGTCCGGTTACCCCTCGCGGGCCGAGTCGGCCCACGACGTGGTCGAGAACAGCCACGCGTCCACGGCCCTGTCGTGGGTCTCTGGACTGGCTCGCGGCCAGGCGGAGCTGCCCGCCGAGGACCGACGCCGGCTCGTCGCGGTCGTCGGCGACGGCGCGCTGACCGGAGGGATGGCCTACGAGGCGCTCAACAACCTCGGGCACCACCAGCAGCCGGCCATCATCGTGCTCAACGACAACGGGCGCTCCTACGCTGAGACCGTGAGCCGGCTGTCGGAGCGCGTGGCCGACCTGCGCAGCGATCCGCGGTACCGGACCTTCAAGGATCGGATCGACACCGCCTTGAGCCGACTGCCCTTCGTGGAACGCCTCACCGAGGCGGGGCTGGAGGCGATCAAGTCGGCGGTGTCCGAAGCGCCAGCGCTGCAGTCCTTCGTCGAGGCGCTCGGCGTCCGCTACCTCGGACCCTACGACGGTCACGACCTCGCCAAGCTCGAGCACGCCCTGCGCCACGCGGCGAGGTTGCAGACGCCGGTCCTGGTGCACGTGCTCACCCAGAAGGGCAAGGGCTATGCCCCGGCCGAGACCGACCCCGAGAAGAAGCTGCACGACACCTCGGCCTTCGACGTCGAGACCGGGCGGGCCAACGGTGGGGACAGCGGCCCCTCGTGGACCTCGGTGTTCAGCGCGTCGCTGCTGGAGGTCGCTGAGGAGCGTGAGGGCCTGGTCGCGATCACCGCGGCGATGCCGGGCTCCACGGGCCTGCTGCCGCTGGCCTCGCGTCATCCCGGGAGGGTGCTCGACGTCGGGATCGCCGAGCAGCACGCCGTGACCGCGGCGGCCGGGATGGCCCACGCCGGCAAGCTCCCCGTGGTGGCGCTGTACTCGACCTTCTTCTCGCGGGCGTTCGATCAGGCCAACCTCGACGTCGGGTTGCACGACGAACACGTGGTGTTCGTCCTCGACCGGGCCGGGATCACCGGCGACGACGGTCCGAGCCACCACGGCATCCTCGATCTGGGCCTGAGCCTGCGCATCGCCAGCTCGACCGTGCTGGCTCCCTCCTGCGCGGAGGACGTCGACGCGCTGCTGCGCACGGCCCTGGAGCTCCAGGGCCCGGTGTTCCTGCGTTTCCCGAAGGGTCGCGCGGTCACGACCGAACAGCTCGGGCTCGACCCCGACGCCGAGGTGGCAGGGCTGGCCGCGCGCCGACTCCGCGACGGCGCGGACGTGTGCGTGCTGGCCATCGGTGACCGGGTGCTGCCGTCGTTGGAAGCAGCGGCGCTGCTGGCCGCCGACGGGTTCGACGCCGAGGTGTGGGACGTTCGCAGCGTCCGGCCGGCGGACGCGACGATGCTGGCCGCGGCCGCGGAGGCCCCGCTGGTCGTCACCGTGGAGAACGGTCTGGTCGGGGGCGGCGGTGGCGCCGAGTTGGCGGACCGTCTGGTCGAGCGGGCCGGGGTCCGCCATGCCCCCCCGGTGCTCCGCCTCGGTGTGCCCGCGACGTACCTCCCCCACGGCGCACCGGACCGGATCCTCGCTGAGATCGGCCTCGACGCCGCCGGCATCGCCGCTGCGACGCGCAAGGCGCTGACCGACGATCGCTGAGCGTCGTCGGGACGTGGGGGGTCGCCCGTGCGGACGTTTCTGATCTCCGACTTGACCTGGAGCCTTCGACGCGCAACCATCACCGCGTCGTCCGGGCGGACGGCAGGACAACCGACACCAAGGCAGCGCACGTGCTACGGAACCTGGGGAGCGGCGAAGGCGTGACGGCACGCCCGCGCGGCCGCGTCCTCGTCGTCGTTCCATAGCGCGTGCTCGCTCCGAGCACGCGCGAACCTCCCGGGCCCCGGGAGGTTCTCTCGTAGGAGGGGCGGGCGTCACGCGGAGGATCCCGCGGGCGGGCTCGACACGGAGGACACCAATGGAGATCACCGGCGCACAGGCTGTGATGAAGAGCCTGGAGATGCTCGACGTCGACACCGTCTTCGGGTACCCGGGGGGCGCGATCCTCCCGGCCTACGACCCGATGATCGAGGCCGGCTTCGAGCACGTCCTGGTCCGCCACGAGCAGGGCGCGATCCACATGGCCGAGGGCTACGCCCACGCCACGAACCGGGTCGGGGTCTGCATCGTGACCTCCGGGCCCGCTGCGACCAACCTCGTGACCGGTCTGACCGACGCGATGATGGACTCCGTGCCCGTTCTGGCCATCACCGGACAGGTCGCCAGCACCGCCATCGGTTCGGACGCCTTCCAGGAGGCCGACGTCACCGGCATCACCATGCCGATCCCCAAGCACAACGAACTGGTCACCAGCGCCGAGCGGATCCCGGAGGCCATCAAGGAGGCCTTCCACGTGGCACGCTCCGGCCGCCCGGGCCCCGTGCTGGTGGACATCCCGAAGGACATCCTCAGCGCCCCCTTCGAGTGGCACTGGGACGACCGGGTGGACCTTCCCGGCTACAAGCCGACCGTCCGTGGCCACGGGAAGATGGTGCGCGAGGCGCTCGATCTCATCGCCAGCGCCGAGCGCCCCGTGATCTACGCCGGTGGCGGCCTGGTCCGCGCCCGGGCAGCGGTCGAGCTGGAGCGGTTCGCGAGCCTGCTCGGCCTCCCCGTGGTCACCACGCTGATGGCCCGCGGTGTGTTGCCGGATACCCACGAGCTGTTCGTCGGCATGCCCGGGATGCACGGGCACTACGCCGGGGTCCGCGCGCTGCAGGAGTCGGACCTCCTGATCACGCTCGGTGCCCGGTTCGACGACCGTGTGACCGGCAAGCTGGCCGCCTTCGCCCCGGAGGCCAAGATCATCCACGTCGACGTCGACCCGGCCGAGATCGGCAAGAACCGCGAGGTGGACATCCCGATCGTCGGCGACGTGAAGGTGGTGCTCGAGCAGCTGCTGACGGTGCTGGAGGACAAGCAGCGCAAGGGCCAGTTCGAGGAGCTCGTCCCCGACGCCACGGCCTGGCGCGCCCACCTCGGTGCCCTCAAGAGCCAGCACCCGCTCCGCGTCGACCAGCCCGAGCAGGGAGTGCTCAAGCCGCAGTCGGCGATCCGTGCGGTCTACGACGTGTGGGGCGACGAGGCCGTGTACGTCGCCGGCGTCGGCCAGCACCAGATGTGGGCCGCGCAGCACATCCCCTACACCCGCGCCGGGCAGTGGATCAACTCCGGCGGGCTCGGGACCATGGGCTTCGCGGTGCCGGCAGCGATCGGCGCCAAGGCGGGGGTCGGTCGGGACGTGCCGGTCGTCGCGATCGACGGTGACGGCTGCTTCCAGATGACCTTCCAGGAGATCGCGGCGGCGGTGCAGCACGACATCCCCGTCGTGTTCGTGGTCATCAACAACGGCTACCTCGGCATGGTGCGCCAGTGGCAGTCGCTGTTCTACGAGGACCGCCTGTCACAGGTGGCGCTTCCCCAGGACCTGCCCGACCTGCTCAAGCTGGCGGACGCCTACGGCATCCCTGGCTTCCGGATCGATCGGATCGAGGACCTCTACACCACCCTCGAGAAGGCCCACGCGATCACCGATCAGCCGGTGCTGGTCGAGTGCCGCGTCCACCCCGACGAGATGGTGTTCCCGATGGTGCCCTCTGGGGCCAGCAACGAGGAGCTCATCGAGTCGGCGGAGGAGTGGTACGCCCGCGTCGCCGAGCAGCAGGCCTGAGAGGACCCGATATGAATCATCGCCACACGCTGTCCGTGCTCGTCGAGAACAAGCCGGGTGTGCTCACGCGCATCGCCGGCATGTTCGCGCGGCGCGGCTACAACATCCACTCTCTGGCCGTCGGCCCGACCGAGGACGAGCGGGTCTCCCGGCTCACCCTGGTCGTCGGGACCGAGGCCGTCCAGCTCGAGCAGATCATCAAGCAGCTCAACAAGCTCGTCCACGTGCTCAAGATCGTCGAGCTCGAGGAGAACGCGGCGATCGAGCGCGAGATGCAGCTCGTGAAGGTCAACGCCGACCCTGCGATCCGCTCCCAGATCATCGAGATCGCCGAGGTGTTCCGGGCCAAGATCGTCGACGTCGACCACGACTCCATCACCATCGAGGTGGCCGGCAACCCCAGCAAGCTCGAGGCGATCGTCGAGCTGCTGCAGCCCTACGGGATCCGCGAGCTGGTCCGCAGTGGCACCATCGCGCTGGCCCGTGGGACGCGCTCGATCAGTGACGGCTCCAAGCTGAGGATGCGTCAGGTCTCCTGACCCCGTGCCGCGGGCGGCCGGGTGCCGGCGCGCGGCCGTGCGGGTATCGGCGCGGGTGTCGGCGCGCGGGTGTCGGCGCGCGGTCGTGCGGGTGTCGGCGCGCGGGTTTCGGCGCGCGGTCGTGCGGGTGCATGGCCCGTGACCGCCGCGGTCGTCTGCCCGAGATCGCCTGTCCGCTCGCGCGGCCCGGGCCGCCGCGGTCGCCTGCCCCGGGTTGGGGAACCTGGCCCCCGGTTACCGGGGCTGGATTTCCCCAACAGTGGGCGTGCTGGGGTTGGCCCGGCGGGTTGGGGAACCTGGCCCCCGGTTCCCGGGGCTGGATTTCCCCAACAGTGGGCGTGCTGGGGTTGGTCCGGCGGGTTGGGGAACCTGGCCCCCGGTTCCCGGGGCTGGATTTCCCCAACAGTGGGCGTGCTGGGGTTGGCCCGGCGGGTTGGGGAACCTGGCCCCCGGTTACCGGGTTCCATCTTCCCCAACCGAGGCTCAGCCCAGACCGAGCGCCTCGGCGACCGCGGCCACCAGCACCTCCGGCTCCCGGCGCACCACTTGGGCGCTGAAGCGCAGCACCGACCAGCCGGCGAGGATGATGCGGTTCTGGCGTTCCTCGTCTGCGAGCTTCTGCTCCGGGGTGCTGTGCCACCGGTACCCGTCGATCTCGAGCGCCAGTCGAGCCCTCGGGTAGCCGAGGTCGACCTCGGCGACGAAGGCCCCGGTGTGGTCCAAGATCCGCAACCCCACGACCGGACGTGGCAGACCCGCACCGACGATCGCAGCCAGCGCCGCGATCTCCACCTCAGCGCGAGCGAGTCGGCCATCCTCAGCGAGCAGGTCCAACGCGGCGCGGAGGCGTGCCCGGCCCCGCGCGGCCGGGTGGGCATCGACGGCAGCGCTGAGTTCCATCTCGTCGACGACCCGCAGCCGTAGGCCGGTCGCCACGAGCTCCGCGAGAGCCGATGAGCTGAGGGTCGGTGCGAGGTCCAGGATCGTACGGGCGACCGATGTCAGTTGCAGTCCCTCCTGGGCCACGACGTCGTGTGGGCTGAGCGTGCGTGATCTCATGACGACAGCGAGGCCGGGCGGGAGCGCTGGAGCCTTGCGATGGTGGGGCATGACGAGCTGCAGCGGCCCGGGTGCCACGGGCAGCAGCCCGTGGACCTCGGCCGCCGTGCGACGGGCGAGGTAGCCGTCCGGAGCGCAGGCCGTGAGGGCCGCCACCTGGCTGCGGCGCCGACTCGACGGGCTCCCCGCGACCCGGTAGACGCCGTTGACGATCCTGACGAGGCGCCCGCTGCTCAGCGCGCGATCGATCCCGGACTGGCTCCACCCGGCGACCAGCAGGTCCTCTCGGCTGATGACGCCGGCCTGGTGGCTGGCCAGCGCGTCGAGTTGTCGCATCCGTTCGGTGTCGACCACCTCGGCTCCTCAGCTGCAATCCGACGGTTTCCGGGGAACAGTCTGCGGCCAAGGTGCCCGGTCGTGCCGATGGGTTCTCTCACGCCTGTGGATGACGAGGGACGAGCCTCCGAGGCGGCCCCGTGTGGGACCGTCCGCGGCGGCGCGGGCCGGGCGGATTCGCGGGCGGCGCGCGCCCGGGTCAGAGCGGCGGGGGTGTGCTGGGGGGTTGGGGATGGTGGGCGTCGGTTTCCGGGGGTCAGGTTCCCCAACCGGGGAGCGGCGGGGGTGTGCTGGGGGGTTGGGGATGGTGGGCGTCGGTTTCCGGGGGTCAGGTTCCCCAACCGGGGAGCGGCGGGGAGCGGCGGGAGCGGCGGGGAGTGGCGGGGAGTGTGCTGCGGGCGGGGTGCCGCCGGGGGTCGCGGTAGCGTTGGGCGGTCCGGCGAGCAGGAGCACCCGCGTGACCGAGCCGACCGCCCCGACCGCCCCGTCCCAGCCCCCGTCAGAGCCCCAGCCCCAGTCCCAGTCTCAGCCCCAGTCTCAGCCCCAGTCTCAGCCCCAGTCTCAGCCCCAGTCCCCGTCGCCGTCTGGCACCTCGGCTGGCGGCATCGGCCCGGCCCTGCCGCCGGAGCGCCTGCTGCTCGGGCCCGGCCCGTCGCCGGTGCATCCGGATGTCCTGGCTGCCCAGGCGCGGGGCATGGTCGGGCACCTGGACCCGTGGTTCCTCGAGGTGACCGATCAGATCGCCGACCAGCTCCGGCAGGTGTTCCGCACCACCAACCGCCTGACCTACGCGGTGTCGGGGACGGGGAGCGCGGGGATGGAGACGGCCGTCGTCAACACCGTGGAGCCCGGGGACACCGTGATCGTCGGCGTCAACGGGGTGTTCGGCGGCCGGATCGCCGACACGGCCCGCAGGGCGGGCGCCGAGGTGGTGGTCCTCGAGGAGGCCTGGGGCCGCACCTTCGCGCCGGAGCGCGTCGCCGAAGCGCTCGCCGATCACCCTGAGGCCCGGGTGGTCGCGCTCGTCCATGCCGAGACCTCCACCGGTGCGAACCAGCCGCTGGAGGACATCGGGGCGTTGGTCGCCGACACCGACACCCTGCTGCTCGTCGACACCGTGACCGGGCTCGCCGGTGTGCCACTCGAGGTGGACGAGTGGCACCTCGACGTGGTGTACAGCGGCACGCAGAAGTGCCTGTCGGTTCCGCCCGGGCTGGCGCCGATCACCTTCAGCGCCAAGGCCGAAGCCGTCATCTCCGCCCGCGAGACCCCAGTGCGCTCCTGGTACCTCGATGTCGCGGCGATCCAGCGCTACTGGGGCGCCGAGCGCGCCTACCACCACACCGCCCCGATCAGCGCCCTGCTCGGCCTCCACGAGGGGCTGCGGCGGGTGCTGGCCGAGGGCCTGGAGGCCCGGTGGGCGCGGCACGCCGAGGTAGGCGGGCTGTTCCAGGAGCACATCCAGGATCGGGATGCCGAGCTCCTGGCCGACCCCCGCGCGCGGCTGCCGCAGCTGACGACGCTCGCCTGGCCGGACCACCTCGACGAAGCCCAGCTCCGGCGCCGGCTCCTGGACGAACACGGCATCGAGGTGGGTGGCGGGCTCGGACCCTTCGCGGGCCGGGCGTGGCGGGTCGGCTTGATGGGCGAGGCGGCGACCCACGCGACGGTGGATCGGTTGCTCGACGCGGTCGACGAGCTGCTGGAGGGCTGATCGGTCCCGGATGACCGGGGCAGACGCATGCTGGCGTCTACGCTCGCCGGCAATGGATGACACCGGACCGAGGCAGCTGACCTGGCGGTGGCGCGTGCTCGCCGCCATCATCATCCTGGCCGTGCGTGTCCTGCGCTGGCGGATTGAGGTCCAGGGTCTGGAGCACGTGCCGGCCCGCGGCGGCGCCGTGCTCGCGTTCAACCACCACTCCTACGTCGACTTCATGATGGTGGGCTGGCCGATCGTGCGTCAGCGGCGCCGCCCCATGCGGTTCCTCGCGAAGCGGGAGATCTGGTCCAGCCGCAAGGGCGGCTGGGTGGTGCGGTGGGCGGGGGCGATCCCCGTCGACCGCGGCTCGGACAGCGCCCGCGAGGCGGCGTTCGAGGCCGCGACGCAGGCGCTGCAGGCCGGTGACCTGGTCGCCGTCGCGCCGGAGCAGACCATCTCGCCCTCCTTCGAGCTGCTCCCGCTCAGGACCGGGGCGGCCCGGATGGCCCAGCAGGCCGGGGTGCCGATCGTCCCCGTGGCCGGGTGGGGCTCGCAGCGGGCGCTGACCAAGGGTGGGACGAAGCGCCTCATCCGGAAGCTCCCCGTGACCGTGCGGTTCGGTGACGCCGTGCACGTGGGGCCCGATGACGACGTCGTCGAGGTCACCGAGGAGCTCACCCGCCGCATGACCCGCCTGCTGCACGAGGTGCAGGACACCTACCCGGACGGCGCGCCGCCCGGAGCGAGATGGGTTCCGGCGCGGCTCGGTGGCGGTGCCCCGGACCATGCCGAGGGGCTGCGCGAGCACACCGAGCGCGAACGTGGCTGGACGCGGTCGGACCCGCGATCCGCCGACAGCGAAGACCCCGGCCGACCGGATGGGGCCGCGGGGCCGGCGTGAGGTCAGATCCGACCGGCCGAGCACCTCGCGACCGACCGAGCTGGTACCGGAGCGGCAGGTCCTGGGCGTGGCCTCACCGCTGCGGCGCCGCACGACCGGTCTGCTCACCGAGCTGCAACGCATCTATCCTGACAGCGCCCCAGCCTGCGCCTGGTGGGTCCCGGCGCGACTCGGTGGGTCGGCGCCGCCGCCCGGGTGCGCGAGCGAGGTGGACGCGGACCCCGCCATCGACGATGATGCCGCACCGCCGGGTGCGGCGACCTGAGTGCCCCTGGAGAGCTCGATGCCCCGACGCCACCCCGAGGGGGACCCCCGTGCCAGCTGGGTTTACCGCTTCGCGGCCTGGCTCGCCTTCACCGTCATGCGGGTGCAGCGCTGGCGGGTGGACGTCCAGGGTGCCGAGCATCTGCCGCGTCACGGCGGTGTCGTCATCGCGGCCAACCACACCTCCTTCTGGGACTTCTTCACCTCGGGGTGGCTGCCCTACCGCAGCTGGCGCCGACCGGTCCGCATCCTCGCCAAGGCCTCGTTGTTCTCCACGCCGGTGTTCGGCTGGTTCATGCGCCGCGCCGAGCACATCCCGGTCCACCGAGGGGCGGGCCGTGAGGCCCTGACCTCGGCGATCTCGGCCCTGGAGGGCGGCGAGCTCGTGCTGGTCCTGCCCGAGCAGACCATCTCACCGTCCCTGGAGCTGCTGCCCTTCAAGCCAGGTGCCGCCCGGATGGCCGCCGCTGCGGGCGTGCCGTTGGTCCCGACGGTCTCCTGGGGCTCCCACCGCTTCCACACCTCGGGGCGCAAGCCGCGCTGGTGCTGGCGATTGCCGGTCACGGTCCGCTACGGCGAGCCTCTGCACCCCGGCCCCGACGACGACCCCGAGGTGGTGACCGAGGAGCTCCGACGCCGGATCGCGACGCTGCTGGACGAGGTCCAGCGCAGCTACCCGCACGGCACCCCGGCCGGCGCCTGGTGGGTCCCGGCGCGGCTCGGTGGCGGTGCGCCCGGCGCTGAGGAGTCGGACGCGTTCCTTCGGGCCCTGGCCGAACGCTGGCAGCATCCGACGCCGCAGAACCCGGCACGCGCGACGGGTCCCGGATCGGTTGACGGCACGGTCGGCGAGGTGGACGAGGTCGTGTCGAGCGGCCCGTCGGGCGATCTGCCGAGCGATGCCGAGATCGAGGACGAGCCCCGGGAAGCCGCCTCCTGAGCGTTGCGGTGCCCACCGATCCCGGTATCACCGGGCGGCGTTAGGCTGTGGGGCCGGGCGCCACGACGCCCGGCGGACCGAGGGGGAGGCGGGATGTGACCGAGCAGCCTGCTGCCGGCGGCGACCCCGAGCCCATCCCCGGTCTGGATCCCTTCTCCGCCCGCCAACGCCTCGTGAGCGTCGGGCTGGTGGCGGTCCTGCTGAGCGGACTGGCACTGTCAGCGCTGCTGCCGCGCACCCTGGCCACCGGTGAGACGCTGCTCGGCGACGCCTGGCAGGTGCAGGTCACGCCCGGGATCATCGCTCCGAGCTTCGCGGTCGACCTGGACGACGCCACCGAGCGCACCCGCGGCCAGCGGTGGCCGGGCGGGCTGACGGCGACGGCCTTCGAGCTGGGTCCGGATCGCACCGTGGTGGTCGGCTCGGCCCCCCTCTCGGCCGACTCGGTCCGGCTGGCCGTCGCCGGCGTCGGACTCCGCGAGAGCCAGGTGCGCTTCGTGAGCTGGCAGCGTGTCCACGTCGCGGTCCTGGCCGGATCGGTGGAGATCACCGAGGTGGTGGCGATCGGCGGCGGTGGGGAGGTCCTCGAGGTGGTCGAGGACGTGCCGGTGACGGGCGTGACGGACGTGCCGACCACGCCCGGCTGACCGGCGGCAGGTCAGCCGGCCTGCGCCGCGACCGCCTCGACCACCGCCAGGGTGCGGCGTGCCTGCTCGACGTGCAGGTTCTCGATCAGCTTGCCGTCGACGGTCACCACCCCCTTGCCCTCGGCGCTCGCCGCCTCGAAGGCCTCGATCACGCGGCGTGCGTGGGCCACCTCGCTGTCGGTGGGGGTGAAGGCGGCGTTGCAGGCGTCGAGCTGGCGGGGATGGATCACCGTCTTGCCGTCGAAGCCGAGCTCGACGGCCTGACGGCACTCGGCAGCGAAGCCCTCGGCGTCATCGAGGTCGTTGTACACGCCGTCGATGACGACCTTGCCCGCGTCGCGCACGGCCAGCAGGCACCAGGTCAGCGACACCAGCAGCGGTGCGCGGCCCGGGACGTGGGCGGCCCGCAGCTCCTTGGCCAGGTCGTTGGTCCCCATCACGAAGCCGACCAGGCGGTCCGAGGCGGTGGTGACGGCCGCTGCGTCCAGCACGGCTCGGGGGGTCTCCAGCATCGCCCACAGGGGCAGGTCGTCGGGTGCACCCGCAGCCGACAGGGCCGCCTCCACCTCGGCGACGTCGGCGGCGCTGGAGACCTTGGGCACCAGCACTCCGTCGGGGGGTGCGGAGGCGACGGAGGCGATGTCCGGCTCGAACCACTCGGTGTCGGCGCCGTTGACCCGCACCAGCACCTCGCGGTGGCCGAACCCGCCCGCGGTGACGGCGGCGGCGACCTGGTCGCGGGCGGTGGACTTCGCGTCCGGCGAGACGGCGTCCTCGAGGTCGAGGATGAGCGCGTCGGTTGCCAGGGTGCGGGCTTTCTCCAGGGCCCTGGCGTTCGAGCCGGGGAGGTACAGGACGGTGCGTCGGGGTCGGGTCGTGGCGCTCACAGTCCGTAGGCCTCCCGCAGGTCGGGGTCGCGTTCGGCGAGGGCGCGGGCGAGGTCGAGCACGACCTGGCACTGCTTGTAGGTGGCGTCGTCCTGCATCTTGCCGTCGATCATCACCGCCCCGGAGCCGTCCCCCATCTCCTCCACCACGCGCTTGGCCCAGGTCACCTCGGCGGGCTCGGGGGAGAACACCCGCTTCGCGATGTCGATCTGCACCGGGTGCAGGCTCCACGCGCCGACACAGCCGAGGAGGTAGGCGTTGCGGAACTGGTCCTCGCAGGCGACGGTGTCCTTGATGTCGCCGAAGGGGCCGTAGTAGGGCAGGATCCCGGCCATCCCGCAGGCGTCGACCATCCGGGCGATCGTGTAGTGCCACAGGTCCTGCTGGGCGGTGGCGCGTCCGGCGGCGTCGATCTCGCCGGAGTCCGGGGGATCCTGCCGGACCAGGTAGCCGGGGTGGCCGCCACCGACCCGGGTGGTCTTCATCCGCCGACTGGCTGCCAGGTCCGCTGGCCCCAGCGACAGCCCCTGCATGCGGGGCGATGCCAGGCAGATCTCCTCGACGTTGGCCACCCCCCGAGCCGTCTCCAGGAGCGCGTGGACCAGCAGCGGCCGCTCCAAGCCGGCTCGGGCCTCGAGCTGCGCTAGGAGCCGGTCCACGTAATGGATGTCCTCGGCCCCCTCGATCTTCGGCAGCATGACGACGTCCAGCGCGCCGCCGATCTCCGACACCAGCGTGGTCAGGTCGTCGAGGATCCAGGGTGAGTCCAGCGCGTTGACCCGGACCCACAGCTGGGTCGCGCCCATGTCCACGGTGCGGCCGACCTCGACGAGCCCCGCGCGCGCCGCTTCCTTGCGCTCCCCCGGGATCGCATCCTCGAGGTTGCCGAGCAGCACGTCGACCTTCGGCGCCATGTCGGGGACCTTGGTGACCATCTTCGGGTTGGACGGGTCGAAGAAGTGGATCATCCGCGATGGGCGGAAGGGGACCTCGCGGACCGGCTCGGGAGCGCCGATCGCCAGGGGCTGGAAGAAGTCCTTCGGGCTGCGCATGCCTGTCACCTTCCCTGTAGGGACGAACCGGGCTCCGCCGGGGTGGGAGGTCACCGAACACGGTAGGCGGCAGAGGTGCCGCCGAACGAACCGGCGCCGACGGGTGATGACCCCGGCGGCTGGGTGCGGGTGGGGGGTGCGGGCGGGGGTGTGGGTGGGGGTGTGGCGGCTGGGGGCGCGAGAACCAGCCGATGGTCGCTGCTTCTCGCGCCGGGCGGGGGTGTGGGTGGGGGCGTGG
>PWEU01000257.1 GCA_003554005.1 Nitriliruptoraceae bacterium | reverse complement strand
GCCACGACGCGGGGTTGGGGAACCTGGGCCCCGACAACCGGGGCCGCGTTTCCCCAACCCGAGGACGGGGCGAAAGGCCGGCCCCGGCACCCACGGCAGCGGGGCGGGGGCCGTCAGGTGGAGCAGCTGGCCCCGGGGCCGGCAGCGTCGGTCCGCACCTTCAGCGTCCGCCAGAACGCCGCGCCCTTCGTGCCGACCTTCACCTGCGCCGCCGAGCTGCTCATAGCGGGGGAGACCAGCACCGTGACCCCGTTCTGCTCGGCCGGGAGATAGCTCGAGAGGTCCTTGCCCTTGAGGAACATGTCGGCGACCACCTCGGTGGGCTTGCCGCACCCGACCCCCCGCACGAGGTCAAGGGCGACGGTGCCGCCCTTGCGGCGGACCAGGTCCACCGCCTCCTTCGTCAGTGAGATCTCCACCTCGGCGTCACTCCTTGCGTCCCTGGAGGAACCGCTCGATCTCCGCGGCCAGCGCGTCGGCCGAGGGCACCTGCTCCTCGGACAGGCTCCCGAGCCCATCGGGGATCCGCTCGTTGCCCGTGGCCAGACGCTCGGCCTCGGCCTCGGCGTCGTAGAGCCGCTCGAGCTGGGCGACGTGCTCCTTGACCTCGTCGGAGCCGTGGGCGGCGACGTCGAGCCGCGCCCGGTTGTCCTCGATGTCGGCGTCGAACTCGCCCAGGTCGACGGGCGTCCCGAGGTAGACGGTGAGCTGCTCGAGGAGGGCGCGCGCGGCCTCGGGGTACTCGCCGGCGACGTAGTGGGGGATGCGGACCCAGAGCCCCAGCGTCTGCAACCCCGCCTCGGCGAGCTCGGCCTCGATGGCGACCTGGCAGGACGCCGGCACGACCACCTGCTCGTGGGGTCGACCGACCCGTTCCAGCAGCTCGGGGTCGGAGGAGGTCGCGATGAGGTGCACCGGCCGGGTGTGGGGGATCGGCCCGGGCACGCTGCCGAGCCCGACGTAGCGGGTCGCTCCGGTCGCCTCGGCGAGCTCGGAGAGGTCGGCTGCCAGCGTCCGCCACGCGAAGTCCGGCTCCGGGCCACCGACCAGCAGCAGCGGGGGACCGGACGGCGGGGTCAGGAGCTCGATGACCACCTCGGGCCACTCCGCCCGGCTCAGCTCGCCCCGATCGATCGCCAGGGTGGGCCGCCGGTCGCGGTAGTCATAGAGATCGTCGGAGGGGAACACGCCCAACCGGGTCGGCGGGAACGCGTCGCGCAGGGCGTCGGCCGCGGCGGTCCCGCCCTCACCGGCGTCGGTCCAGCCATCGAAGGCGACGACCAGCACCGGGTCGGGCCCGACGAGGTCCAGGGGAAGCTCGAGCTGTAGGAGATCCATGCCCTCCACGGTACCGGTGACCTCTTCACGCCACCGGCGCACCTTCGTCAGCCAGACGCAACCCGGCGGTGCGCCGCAGTAGCGTCCGCAAAGGGCGAAGGAAGAGGCGCTGGTGGCGGAGCTTCAGGTCGCGACGGCGAGGTGGCTGGTGAGCACGGCCGGCCTCGCGGCGGTCGCTGCGGCGACGGCGCAGCTCGACGACGGCGCCGATCAGCTGCGGGTCGCCACCGACCTGACCCGGCGCTCGAGCCACCCCGAGCGACGGGCAGCCGCGCTCGGGGCGGCGGTGGCCCGGCGGCGGGCGCGCCAACGGTGGCCGCTGGCGGAGGAGCTGCTGTTCACCCGAGCAGCGCTGGAGCAGGCCAGCGACCCGGCCCTCTCCGCCCACCGCGCAGCACGCTTGGTCGCCACCCTCGACCGCAGCCCGGCCGCCACGGGCACGATCGTCGACCTGTGCGCGGGGGTGGGAGGCGACGCCATCGCCCTGGCGCTGGCGGCCGCGGGGACCGGCGCCTCACTGGAGGCGGTCGACGACGACCCTGCACGCCTCGTGCTGCTGGCCCACAACGCCGAGGTGGCCGGCGTCACCGTCACACCCCACCACGCCGACGCGCTCACGTTCGCGCTGCCACCCGGCGCGGTCGTGCACGCCGACCCGTCCCGCCGACGTGACGGGCGACGCGTCCGCCGCCTCGCCGACCACCTGCCGTCGGTCCCGGCCCTGTTCGCGGCCCACCTCCGCACCGGCGCCTGGGCGCTCGCGCTGTCGCCGAGCGTCGACCTCGACGACCCCGACCTGCCCTCCCACCTACCCGCCCACCTGCCCGGCGACCTGGCCGGCGACCACGGCCACCACGGCGACCACGGCGACCACGGCGACCACGGCGACCACGGCGACCATGAGGACATCGAGGTGGAGTACGTCCAGCTCGGTGCCGCGCTGGTCGAGGCCACGGTCTGGCTCGGTGCCGAGGATGGCGGCCACCCGGCTCAGGGGACCGGAGATGCGACCCACGCGACGCCAGCCCAGCCGGCAGCCGCCGCAGCACGCCGGAGGACGCGGGCCACCCTGCTGCAGGACGGCGAGGGGGTGGGCAGCCGGCTCTTCGACCCTGGGACCCGCACCCGCCTGCCCGTGGGAGAGCCCGGCAGCGTGCTGATCGAGCCAGCCCCGGCGGCGGTGCGCGCCCGTCTGCACGACGACCTCGGCCGGGAGATCGGCGCGTGGCGCGTGGCCGCCCACCGCGCGCTGCTCACCAGCGACGTCACCCCGCCACCCTCCCCGTGGTACCGGGTCCGCCCGGTGGCGGCGGTCCTGCCGGCCAAGCCCAAGGAGCTGCGGCGCTGGCTGCGCGGCAGGCAGAACGTCGCTGGCGACCCACTGGAGGTCGAGTTGGTCCTCCACGGCGTCGACGCGGACCCGCTCGCGCTCTGGCGCAGCCTCGGTCGCCCGCCGCGGGGGCCCAACGGGTTGCGGCTGGAGTTCCTCCGACGGGACCGCGACACGATCACCGTGGCCACTTGGACGCACGGCATCCTTGGACCTGAGGGGTAGGATGGGGGTATGGATGAGATGATGACACCGCAGGGAGCAGGCTCCACCGCCGTCGCGGAGGTCCCGGAGCAACGGTCCTGCACACGCTGCGACGGCCAGCAACGGCTGGTCGGGTGGCAGGGCGGCTTCGGCAAGTACCACTGCGACCGTTGTGGGTTGACGGTCGGGTTCGACCTCGAAGCGAGGCCCGCCGAGTTCCTCATCGACCGCGGGCAGCCTGGCCGCTACTCCAAGGAGCTGTTCAGCAGCCGCCTGACGAGGGCCGAGCACCGGCTGCCCTGATCTCGGGCATGCCCACCTCCCTCACCTGTGCCGAGTGCGGCACCGCTTTCACCCCGCCCGACGCCCTCCTCGAGCGCTACCCCGGGTGGACGCCGTCGCGCTGCCCCGACTGCTTCCGTGGGAACAACGACCGTGACCGGGGGAGTGGTCGCCGCGACTCGGCCGGCCGCTC
>PWEU01000254.1 GCA_003554005.1 Nitriliruptoraceae bacterium | reverse complement strand
GGGGCTGCGTGATGGACGGGCTGTTCCGCGACGTCCATCAGGCCACCGCGCAGGTGCTCGCCGGGGTCGGCTACCGGCCACGCTTCGAGCCCGCGCCGCCCTGCTGCGGCGCCCTGTCGGCGCACGCCGGCCGCGAGTCGGAAGCGCACGCGCTGGCCGAGGCCACGATCGCGGCCTACGCCGGCACGACCGGCCCCATCCTGGTGAACTCGGCGGGCTGCGGCGGTGCCATGAAGGAGTACGGGAAGCTGCTCGGCACCGAGGAGGCCCGATCCTTCAGCGCACGGGTCAAGGACCTCTCGGAGCTCGTCACCCCGGAGGAGGTCGCCGCTCGGGGAGGTGAGGTCCCGCTGACGCTCGCCTACCAGGCTCCTTGCCACCTCCGCAACGTCCAGGGGCTGGCCGACCAGGCCCGTGTCCTCGTGGCGGCGATCCCCGGCCTGACCCTGCTGGAGCCCGACGACGAGCAGCAGTGCTGCGGCTCCGGCGGCATCTACTCCTACCTGCAGCCGGAGCTCGGTGATGCCATGCTCGCCCGCAAGAACGCGGCCCTGCAGCGCACGGGCGCACAGGGCGTGGTGTCCGGCAACCCGGGGTGTGCCATGCAGATCGCACGGGAGGGCTGGGAGATCCACCACCCGGCGCAGCTGCTGGCCCGGTCGCTCACGCCCTGATCGGCGAGATGGTCGTGCCCGACGTTGCGAGCGGGCGCGCACGGGTGCGGGCGCGGGGGCCGGGCCTCACTCCCGCGTGCTCCTGCGGACCACGAGCACCGGAGCCAGGGCGTGGCGGGTGACCTGATCGGACACCGAACCGAGCTTCAGACCCCGGAAGCCGCCCCGACCACGCGAGCCGACCACGACCAGGTCCGCGTCGCGGGACCGTTCGACCAGGGCCCGCGACGGTCGTCGGTCGGCCAGCACCGACCACTCGACCTCCAGGTCGCCCAGATCGACGTCGACCTCTTGCAGCCAGCGCCCCAGCTTGTCCGTGTACTCCTCGCGGGCCTGCTCCAGGTCCTTGGCCCGGTCCTCGCCCTTCTCGGGCGGGACCGGGAAGGCCGTGACCTGCTCCGGCGGGCTGAAGGCGTAGACCACTTCGAGGACCGCGCCGCGCATCCTCGCTTCCTCGGCGGCCCGGTGCAGCGCGATGATCGAGGCGTCCGAGGTGTCGACGCCGACCAGGATGCGGTTCATCGTCATGTGTCGTCCTCCGCTTGTGGCTCCCGAGGAGCGGCTCAGGCCTGGCCGGCCGGCGCATCCGAGCCGCCGTCCTTGCTGGGCGCGGGTGTCGGGCGCTGCGTGAGGGCCTCCGTCTCGCCCTCGCCCTCGAACAGGGGAGCTGCGGCGACCTCCTTGAGCGTCACACCGTCGCGCTCGCTCCGCAGCCCCTTGAAGACACCGACCATCACGACCAGCAGCACCGCGGGGAAGGGCAGCCCGGTGGCGATCGCGCCGGCCTGCAGTGCAGCGAGGCCGCCGGCGACCAGCAGGACCGCGGCGACCGCACCCTCCGACAACGCCCAGAAGATCCGCATCGCGACCGGCGGGTTGAGGCTGCCACCGGAGGCGATCATGTCGATCACGAAGGACCCCGAGTCTGAGCTGGTGACGAAGAACACCGTGATCACGAACATGGTGACCACAGTGGTCAGCAGCGACAGCGGCAGCGCGTCGAGCACGGCGAACATCGCCACGGACTCATCGAAACCGGCGGCCTCGATCGCCCCGTAGATGTCCGCGGTGCCGTCGCTCTGGAACAGGATCGCGGTGTTGCCCATCACCGTGAACCACAGGAAGGACACCAGTGCGGGGACCAGCAGCACCCCGAGGATGAACTCACGGATCGTGCGGCCGCGGGAGATGCGGGCGATGAAGCTGCCGACGAAGGGGGCCCAGGAGATCCACCACGCCCAGTAGAAGATGGTCCAGGCCGACAGCCAACCGGCGTCGGTCTCGGAGTAGCTGCCGGACCAGAACATCAACTCCACGAAGTTGTAGACGTGGTTGCCGACGTTCTCCACGTAGGCGCTGAGCAGCAGCACCGTCGGGCCGGTGACGGCGACGAACAGCAGCAGCAACGCGGCGAGGGTGATGTTGAGTTCGGACAGGCGGCGGATGCCCTTGTCGAGGCCCGTCACCACCGAGACCGTCGCCGCCACGGTGATGATCGCGATCAGCACGACCTGCACGCCGGGGCCGACGGGGATGTCGAAAGCGGAGTTCAGTCCGGAGTTGATCTGTGCCACCCCGAGTCCCAGCGAGGTCGCGATGCCGAACATCGTCCCGAAGATGGCCAGGATGTCGACGAGGTTGCCCCGCCAGCCGTGGATCCGGTCACCGATCAGCGGGTAGAGGGCGGAGCGGATCGTCATCGGCAGGTCGTGGCGGTAGCCGAAGTAGGCCAGCGAGAGCCCGAGCACGGCGTAGACCGACCAGGCGCCGAGGCCCCAGTGGTGGAAGGTGAGCACCATGGCATCCAGCGCCGCCGCCTCGGACCCACCCTCGGCCCGAGGGGCATCGATGAAGTGGTAGATCGGCTCGGCCACCCCCCAGAACACCAGGCCGATGCCCATGCCAGCGCTGAACAGCATGGCGAACCAGGTCGTGTAGCTGTAGTCGGGACGGGAGTCATCGGGTCCGAGCCGGACCTTCGCGTAGCGTCCGATGACGAGGTAGCCGAGGAAGACCAGGAAGGCGGCCACCGAGGCGATGAAGAACCAGCCGAGGGTCTCGGTGATCCAGACCCGGACGCTGCCGAGGATCTCACCGGCGGTCTCGGGCGCCACCGATCCCCAGACCACGAACCCCAGGATCACGATCGCGGAGACCGGGAACACCACCGGATGGATGTGCTCTCGGGCCTTGTCGAGTGCGGTCATAGCGCAGCGCCCTTCGTGTCTCTGCCACCAGCGGGGGACCACGCGGTCGCGCAGCACAAGGGCGTCACGCACCCCGGTCGAGGGGTGGCCCCGAGGGCCGGTGACGCCGCGTCGGCGGCCCGCCGGGGCCGTCGTGGGCAGAGACCCTAGGGCAACTGGCCGCGAGGTTCCAGTCGGGCAGCGGCGGGTCGACACCCGGGTCCGGACGGCTCGAGCCGTCGACCTCGGTGGCTCAGCGCTCGCTCGTCGGTGCCCGGCGACCGATGCGGGCGGCGACGATCGTGAACCCGAGCAGCCCCACCCCCAGCACCAGGCCGGCGGCCCCGGGGGTCTGCGCGGCGGCGAAGCCGGCGATGACGGCGATGGTCGCGCTGATCAGGAACCCCGCGGCGGCCACCACGTCGACCTCACGCAACGGGCGACCGACCGCGATCACCGCGACGACCGGTCCGACGAGCAGCACCAGGGGCGCGAGGTTGCCGAGCACGCCCGGATCGACGCCGCTCGCGACCGCCAGGGCGAGCACCAGCAACGCCAGCGCCAACGCGGCACCCGTGAGCACGACCGCGCGGTGGCGGTGCAGCATCCCGACCAGCACCAGCGTGATCGGGGTCGCGAACACGAGGACGGGGACGATCCGACCGATGGGGGTGGCGCTGAGGGGCAGCGCGAGGATGGCGGCCATCCCGAACAGCGACGCCGGGAGCAGCAGGCGGCGCTCGTGGTCGGTCGGTCGCGGCTGCTCCACGGTCGTCCTCCTCCTCACGCCCGACCGTCGGACGGGTGCCTGCGCCTACGACGCTACTCACCGCGGTGCCCCGACGTGGCCTCGGGCGTCGCCTACCCTGACGTAGACGCCGAGCTGGCGAACAGGGAACGCGCGTGGCCGTGAACGAGCCCGCTCCGGCCACCCGTCTGCGGGTCCACGGAGGCCCCCTGACGCTCCGACCCGCAGCGCAGCGGGTGACGGTCGAGGTCGTGAGCCGCGGCGTGCCGGCCCACGACGCCGCCGCGGTCGAGCTCGCCCTCCACGAACTGCTGGCGAACGCGCTGGAACACGGTCACCTCGGTGACCCATCCGTGCCGGTCGACGTCGAGGTGACCGGCCCCGAGGACGACGCCGTGATCGTGCGGGTGTCGGATCGTGCGCTCGGGGGTGGTTGGCCAGCGGGGTCATCGGCCGATGCCGACGGCGCCGGGCCGGGCAGGGGCCCCGAGGAGCTGCGGGGCCGTGGGCTCACGTTGGTCCGGGCTGCAGCCGCCGGGCTGTGGGTCGTGGCTGACGACGGTCGCACCGAGGTGCTGGTGCGGCTGTCGACCTTGCGGGTCCCGCGCGGCGGTGCTGGCTAGCGTTCGTCCTCCGCCCGCACCGGAGACCTCGTGCCACCCCGTTCACGCCTGCTGCTGCTGCTCCTCGCGGTGCAGGCGAAGCAGTCAGGGCCGGGACGGGGCGGGAGGTTGCGGCTCGGCAGCCTCACGGGCTCGGTCGGCAACCGGGTGATCGAGGAGGTCGACGTCGATGCCATCGTGCAGCGCATCGACGTCGACGCCCTGCTCGCCCGCATCGACGTCGACGCGCTCCTGGCTCGGGTCGACGTGGACGCGGTGCTGGACCGGGTGGATGTGGACCGGTTGCTGGACCGGGTGGATGTGGACCGGTTGCTGGACCGGGTGGATGTGGACCGGTTGCTGGACCGGGTGGACGTCGACGCGGTGCTCGACCGGGTCGAGGTGGACCGGTTGCTCGACCGGGCCGACGTCGACCGCGTGCTGTCCCGCGTCGACGTGGACGCGGTCGCGTCCCGCATCGATCTCGACGCCCAGATCCGCCGGGTCGACCTGGACGCCGCGGTGGCGCAGGCCGACCTCGACGTCGCCATCGCCGGGGTCGACGTCGAGGATCTGGTGCGGCGCGCCGGGATCCCCGAGCTGATCGCCGAGAGCACCGGCCAGGCGGCCAACTCCGCCCTCGACCTGGCTCGCCGCCAACTGGTGGCGGTGGACGTCGGGGTGACCCGCCTCCTCCAGCGTCTCCTGCGGCGCGATCCAGGGGCATTGGCTCCGGGTCCTCCGCTGCTGCTGACCAACCGGGAAGGCGAGGGCCAGGACCCGACCCTGTCAGGATCGCGCACGCGGGCCAGGGCCGAGGTCAGCGGCTACTACGCCGGCCCGGCCAGCCGGATCCTGGCGTTCGCGGGGGACGTGGTGGCCTCGGCGGCGGTGTTCACCGCGGTCACGGTCACGATCTCCTGGCTGCTGGCGGTGTCCGTGGGCCTCACCTTCGACACCACCGAACGGGCCGGGCCGGTGTGGGCGGTCGCACTCGGTACGTGGTATCTGCTGTGGTGGTGGGCGACGGTCAGCGTGTCCGGCCGGACGCCGGTGATGTCGCTGGTGGGGCTCAAGGTCGTCGACCGTGACGGTGCCCCGGTCCGAACCCGGCGGGCGTTGCTGCGCGCTCTGGTGCAACCTCTCAGCGTGGTGCTCTTCGGTGTGGGCTTCGCGGTCATGCTGGTCGACCGGGAACGCCGCGCGTTCCACGACCTGGCGTCCGGCACCGCCGTCGTCTACGACTGGGGTGGCCGCCCGGCCGAGCTCCCCGCCCCCATCACCAGGTGGCTCGCGGAGCGAGGAGGGGGGCTCCCGGGCCGTCCGCAGGCCGACGACCAGGGGTCGTGATGCGCACCCTCGGTCTGCTCGGTGGGATGGCCTGGCCCTCCACGTTGGAGGCCTACCGCGCCATCAACACCGGGGTCGCCGCGCGGCTCGGCGGGACCCACTCGGCCCCGTTGCTCGTCTGGTCCGCCGATTTCTCGGAGATCGAACGGCTCCAGGCGGCGGGGGCGGGGGAGGAGGCGGGGGCGATGCTCGCCGACGCCGCCCAGCGGCTCGAGGCCGCTGGCGCTCAGGGCCTCATGCTGTGCTCGAACACGATGCACCGGGTGGCCGAGGTGATCGAGGCCGCCGTCGCGGTGCCGTTGCTGCACCTCGCCGACGCCACCGCCGATGCGGTCCGTGCCGACCGCCTCACGCGGGTGGGCCTGCTGGGGACGCGGTTCACCATGGAGGACGCCTTCTACCGCGCGCGACTCGCGGACCACGGGCTCGAGGTCCTGGTCCCCGACGCTCCCGACCGCGAGGTGGTGCACCGGATCATCTACCAGGAGCTGATCCAGGGTCGGACGAGCCGACCGAGCAAGGACGAGTACCTGCGTATCATCGAACGGCTGCTCGATCGGGGGGCCGAGGGGGTGATCGCGGGGTGCACCGAGATCGAGCTCCTCGTCACCGCCGAGGACCTCCCGGTCGCCTACTACCCCACGACCGCGCTGCACGCGGCGGCCGCGGTCGCCTGGATCCTGGAGGACCTGCCCGGGCGGGGGGAGGCTCCCTGACCCACGGCGCCGGTCACGCGGCCGGCGCCGGTCACGCGGCCGGCGACGCGGCCGGTCCACGGCCGGAGCGCAGCCGAACCTCGCTACGGTGAGCGTCCGCGGGCGCCACCGCACCCGGACCCCGAAGGAGGCACCGTGGCCGGCGACGACGGCACCACGATCGTGCTCGTGCGGCATGCCACCACCGCGGCGACGGGCAAGCGGCTCGGTGGCTGGACCCCCGGTGTCCACCTCGACGAGAGTGGGGTGGCCCAGGCCGAGGCGGCCGCACAGCGGCTGGCGAGCTCGGCGGTCGCGGCGGTGTACAGCTCCCCCCTGGAACGCACCCAGGACACCGCGCGGATCATCGCCCGGCCCCACCAGCTCCGGGTCCGCACCCGGCGAGGGCTCGGCGAGGTCGACTACGGCGACTGGACCGACAAGCCGCTCGGGCAGCTGCGACGCCGCAAGCTCTGGGGGGTGATCCAGGCCACCCCGTCCCGGGTCACCTTCCCCGGTGGGGAGTCGATCCGGGGTGCGCAGGCCCGCGCGGTCGACGCAACCGAGACCCTCGCCGACCAGCACCCCGGCGAAACGGTCGTGTGCGTCTCCCACGCCGACGTGATCAAGGCCGTCGTCGCCCACCACCTCGGCATGCCCCTCGACGCCTTCCAACGCCTCGTCATCTCGCCGGCGTCGATCACGGTGCTGCAGCTGCCGTCCGGTGGAGCCCCCGTGCTGCTGACGATCAACGACACCGGGGTCGCAGGGCCCCCACTCCCGCGGAGGTCCGACCCATGATGGACGTGGAGCTGGCCACGCCGCACCACGTGACCGTGGGGTTCATCGGGACCCCCGGCGCACGGACCTTCTTCCTGCAGGCCGAGGACGACGCCCAGCGGATCGAGTTCCTGCTGGAGAAGGCGCAGGCCCGCGGTATCGGTGACCTGCTCGGCCAGCTGCTGGCCCGCCTCGGCGACGGTGCGGTCAGCGACTGGGACCGGACCGCGATGGGGCTGCGGGTGCCGCTCGAAGGCCGCTGGCGGGTGGGGGAGCTGTCGCTCGGCTTCGATCCGGAGCAGGACCGGTTCCTGCTCGAGCTCACGGAACTGGTGGCCGATGAGGACGGGCCCGAACCCCGCGAGGCGCGGGTGTGGTTCGACCGCGACCAGGCGCGCCGGCTCGCCGCCCACGCCCTGGAGGTGGTCGAGCAGGGCCGTCCGACCTGCGAGCTGTGCGGTCGTCCCACCGAGCTCGACGGTGGGCACGTCTGTCCCGCGACCAACGGGCACGGCAAGCTGTCACGCTGACCGTGGACGAGCTGACCTTGCTGGCGGACCGGCTCCGAACGGCCCCGATGGAGGTCGTCGGACGCTTCGGTGACGCCTCGAACGCCACCCTGCTGGTCCGGTTGACCGACCGTGATCCCCGGTCGCTGACCGAGCTGGCCGAGACGCTCGGTCGCGCGCCCGAGCTCACCGACCTGGAGCCGGAGGACCTGGCCGTCTACAAGCCCCAGCGCGGGGAGCGCCCGCTGTGGGACTTCCCCGACGGCACCCTGCACCGTCGGGAGGTCGCGGCCCACGAGGTCTCGACCGCGCTCGGGTGGGACCAGGTCCCCACCACGGTGCTGCGCACCGACGCCCCCTTCGGTGTGGGCTCGCTGCAGCGCTACGTCGCCCACGACCTCGAGCAGCACTACTTCACGCTGCTGGAGCAGCGCGACACCGAGGTGGTCGCGCAGCTGGAGGCGATGGTGGTCTTCGACGAGCTGATCGAGAACGCCGACCGCAAAGCCGGCCACGTCCTGTGCGCCCCGGGACCGCCCGATCGGGTCTGGTTGATCGACCACGGGGTCACCTTCCACACCGAACCCAAGCTGCGCACCGTCGCGTGGGAGCTGGCCGGTGGCAGGGTCCCCTCCCGCCTCCTCGCCGATGTCGACCGGTTGCGGGAAGGGCTGGCGGGAGGGTTCGCGGCCCGGCTCGCGACCCTGCTGACCGAGGAGGAGGTCCTCGCCCTGGAGTCCCGCGCGGTCACGGTCCTCGAGCGGGGGACCTTCCCGTACCCGAGCGTCCGCCCCCCCTACCCCTGGCCGCTGCTGTGAGGTCGGTCGTGCCGCGCGATCGTGGCCGGGGCACCGGCTGATGGCCAACTACCGCGACCAGGGCATCGTGCTGAGGAGCTACAAGCTCGGCGAGACCGACCGCATCCTGCACCTGCTGACCCAGGGACGGGGCAAGGTCCGCGCGGTCGCTCGGGGCGTCCGGCGCCCCGGGAGCCGGTTCGGGGGGCGCCTGGAGGCCTTCAGCCACGTCGACCTCCAGCTCTACGAGGGCCGCAACCTCGACACCATCACCCAGGCGGACCTGCTGGCCCCCCACGCCCGTATCCGCACCGACTACGCCGCCTCCGCTGCGGCGTCGCTGATGGCCGAGGTCGTCGACCACGTCGCCCAGGAAGGGGAGCGGGACCACGCGGTGTTCCTGCTCCTGCGGTCGGGGCTCCAGGCGCTCGACGCCGGACCCTTTGACCCATCGATCTTCGTGGACGGGTTCCTGCTCCGGCTGGCCTCCGCCGTCGGGTTCCACGTCTTCACCGATGCCTGTGCGGTGTGCCGCACCCCCGGTGCGCACGTGTTCCTGAGCGT
Source organism: Nitriliruptoraceae bacterium (assembly GCA_003554005.1). Classification (GTDB taxonomy): domain Bacteria; phylum Actinomycetota; class Nitriliruptoria; order Nitriliruptorales; family Nitriliruptoraceae; genus T1Sed10-7. The sequence goes on along the minus strand of PWEU01000254.1, from coordinate 5,794 downwards.
CAAGGCCGGCGGCGCCCTGTGTGCCGACTGCGCGCCGACGGGCACGCGGGCGGTGGACCGGGCGGTGATCGAGGCCGTCGCGCTGCTGGCCCGGCCGGGGGAGTGGACGGCGCTGCCGGGGCTGGCCCGCGACCAACCGGCAGCACGGGCCACGGCCGCCTCCTACGCCCGGGCCTTCACCGAACACCACCTCGACCGCCGCTTCCGGGCCTACGACGCCGTCCCCAGGCCCTGAAGGGCCGCGGTCAGCCCCGGGGTCGGTGGGCGGTGACCGGACCGACCAGCGGCACCTCGTGATCGGGCTGGAGCGCCACCTTGCCCGCCCGAGCGCGGGGGCCGGCCGAGGCCACCGCCAGGGCGTCCTGCCACCGGTCCAGGGGCGCCAGATGGGTCACGAGCCCGTCCACCGGGAAGGCGGGGTCGGCGAGCCAGTCGACGGCGTGGTCCGCGGAACGACGACCGTCCAGCGTCGGCTCGGGACCGCCGTTGATCGTGCCGCGGATGGTCAGCTCCCGGTTCCACACCAGCGACCAGTCGACGCGCTGCTGGCGGGCGGCACCGACCAGCACGAGCGTGCCGCCGGGCCGCAGCAGGTGGAGGCCGAGGTCGATGGTGTCCGGGTAGCCGACGCAGTCGAACACCGCGTCCACGCCCCGCTCCAGCAGGGGCAGGGGCGTGCGCTTGGCGGTGAGCACCCGGCCGCCGTCCTGCTCGGCCAGCGCATGGACCGCCGCCGGTCCCGTCGGCAGGATCCGGCTGGCGCCCACGGCGTGGGCGCGCTCGTCGCCGAAGCTGCCGGGTGAGACCACCGCTACATCGAGGTCCGGGGGGAGCCGGCGCAGGGCGGCGGTCAGCAGCAGCCCGATCGTGCCCGGCCCGATGACCACCACCCGGTCGCCGTCGCGCTGCCACCTGAGCGCCGCATGGAGCGCCACCGCCAGCGGCTCGGTGAGCACGGCCCGGGTGGAGGCCAGGTCCCCGACGGGTAGGCACTGCGAGCGGTGGGCGACCAGCACCTGCCCGAAGCCGCCGCCCACGGCGGCGTCGAAGCCCTGGGTCGGCGCGGCGCACCCGGTCTCCCCGGGCAGGGCGAAGCGTTCGCAGGCGTGGGGAAGGCCGCGGGCGCAGGTCCCGCAGACCGGATCGAAGCCCCGGTGCACGCAGGACAGCACCGGATCGAGGGCCCCCCGGTCGCCGACCGCCAGGTCATCGACCTCCGCGCCGACCGCGTCCACCACCGCGACGACCTCGTGGCCGGGGACCACCCGCGAAGCGGTGTAGAAGGCGCTCAGCACCAGCGAGATCCGGGCATGGGCCAGACCGACGTCGCTGCCGCAGATCCCCGCCAGCTCGGTGCGCAGCCGGACCCACCGGGGGCCGGGGAGTGCGGGAGCCGGTAGGTCGTCGGTCAGCCGGAACAGCCCGCCGCGGCGCCACCCCGCGTCCGCGCGGACCCGCCCCGCGGTGGTCGTCCACAGGTAGCGGGGCACGGTGGTCTCGGCGACGACGGCGCGCATCCTCACGCCCCCGGCGCGGGGCTGACGGCGACGGCGCGTCGGCGCGGTCCGAGCAGACCCTCGGTGGCGGCCCACCGCTCGACCTCGGCCATCCCGGTATCGAGGTCGATGCGGGGCTCGTAGCCGAGCACCTCCCGGGCCCGGTCGATGCGGTAGCTGCCCGTACGGGCCAGCAGCCGCATCGAGGCGGCGCCGAGCTCGTTGTGGCGGCCGAAGCGGCGTTGCACACCGCCGACGAGGACCGCGGCGCCGACCGCGGCCGGGGTGGGCAGATGCCGCGGCCGGGTGCCGACCATGGCGCCTAGCCGACCGAAGTACTCGGCGCAGGAGGTCGCCCGCCCGTCGGTGAGGTGGAACACCCCACCGGCGGCGGCCGGGGTGGTGATCGCCCGGGTGATGCCGTCCACGAGGTTGTCGATGTGGACGTGGCTGAGGATCCCGCGGCCGCCCGCGGGCAGCACCGCCTGACGGGCGCGCAGGTAGGTCAGCGGCAGCACGACCCAGGGCTGCGACCCGGGTCCGTAGACGTCCCCGGGTCGCAGGACGACCACCTCGATGTCCTCGGTGACAGCGGTCGCCAGTACCAGCCGCTCGCTCGCGACCTTGGTGTCCACGTAGGCGTCGCCGTTGGGGCGCATCGGGCGGGACTCGTCGACCCAGGGCGGTAGGTCGAAGCCGTGGACCACGATCGAGGAGAGGTGGACGAACCGGCGCACCCCGGCCGAGCGGGCCGCCGCCAGCACGCCACCCGTGCCCTCGACGTTCACCGCCCGCATCCGCGCCAGCGGGACGACGTTGGACACGATCGCGGCGGTGTGGACGACCGTGTCGACGCCGTCCAGCAGGTGGGCCCAGGGGCCCGGTTCGGTCGTGCTCCCGGGGTGGACCCCCGTCGTCCGATCACCGGTGAGGTCGACCCCGCGGACCTCGATCCCGAGGCCGGCGAGGTGGGCCGACAGCGCCCGTCCGATGAAGCCGTTCGCGCCCGTCACCAGCACCGGCCCGGCGGGGTGGGGGGCGGTGCCGCCACCTGGTACCGGCACCTCGGGCGCGCTCACCGGCCGACCCGGTCGGCCGCACGCTCGGAGACCAGCCGCAGCGCCGCCGAGGCTCGGCCGCTGACGCCCCGGGTCACGGCCACCGCGTCGCCGAGCCGGGGGGTGATGCGCAGGCCGGCCTGGCCCTTGCGCTGCCGCTCCTGCTCGATGGCCCGGATGTAGCGCCAGTAGTCGACCTGCATCGTGTGTCGCTCCGAGCGCAGGTAGCGCCGCGCCATGGCCCGGCGGTCCCGACGGACCCAGTCGCGCATCTCCTCGACGCTCGGCAGCACCGCCTCTCCGGTCAGCAGGTCGCCGACCCACTCGGCCTGGTGCTCCATCAGCGCGATGTTGGCCCCGACGGTCTGGATGAAGCCGAGCAGGTAGAGGCCGGGCCGCTCGGGCGCGACCACCCGGTGGTAGAGGGGAAGCTGGGTGTCCTGGACCTCCAGCACCGCCGGCGCGAGGAAGGGCAGGCTGACCTGGTAGCCGGTGGCGTAGACCAGCACGTCCACGGCCTCGACGCGTCCGTCCGTGAACCGGACCTTGTCGCCCTCCAGCGCCTCCACGTCGCCGACCACCTCGATGTCGCCGTGGCCGACCAGGTCGTAGAGCTGGGAGGACACGGTCGGATGCGCCCCGAGCAACCGGTGATCGGGCCGTGGCAGCCCACGGTCCTGGGGGCGTCCGACCGAGGCCCTGACCAACAGCTCGTACAGCGCGCGCTCCACCGTGAAGGGCAGACGTGCCGTCAGCGGTGAGGACAGCTGGTCGACGGGCTTGCCGAAGGCGTACTTGGGGATCACGTGGACGCCGTGCCGGGTCGACAGCAGCACCTGCTCGGCCAGGGGCGCGGCGTCGCAGGCGATGTCCATCCCGGAGTTGCCCACCCCCAGTACCAGCACCCGCTTGCCGTCGAACACCGTCGGCTCGCGGTAGTCGTGGGAGTGGAACGAGGTGCCGGTGAAGCTGCCCGGCAGCTCCGGCAGCCTCGGCACGCCGTGGTGGCCGTTGGCGACCAGGACGGCCCGGGTGGTCACCGTCTCGCCGGTGGCGGTGGTCACCTGCCAGCCCTCGGCGCCGGGCGGGCCGTCACCGTCGAGGGGCTCGACCGCGACCACCTCGGCGTTGAAGGTGATCCGCTCGGTCAACCCGAACCGGTCGGCCAGATCCTGGAAGTAGCTGGCCACCAGGTCGTGGGAGGGGTAGTCGGGCCAGTCCTCGGGCATGGGGTGGGAGGGGAAGGCGGTGCGGGGTCGGGAGCTGTTGAGATGCAGGGTCTCGTAGGCGGCAGCCGCCCCGTTGTCGTTGTCGATCCGCCACAGCCCGCCGACCATCGACCCCTTCTCGAACTGCCGGTAGCTCACCCCGCGGGCCGCCAGGGTCTTGGCGGCGGCCAGCCCGGCGGGACCCGCGCCGATCACCACCGCCTCGACATCGAGGTGGTCCGGTGGGAAGGTCGATCTCGACACGGTGGGCTCCCTCCAGCACGGCGACGTCCGTGGGTGCGCCACGGCCGGAGCGGACGTGGGACGGACGAAGACAGCGTACGTGGCCGCTTGGGGGATCGGAACGGGATCGGTTCGGTCGTTCACGGCCCGTGGCCGGGGGTCGGCCCGGCGCCCGTGGTCAGTCGGGGGCGACCAGGCCGGGTGCGGCCCCCGTTCCGGGGCCGAGGGTCCGGGTGCGCAACAGCAGCGGCGCGGACGTCACGGGCTCGAGCTGCTGGGCGCTGCGCCACCTCGGTGTCAGGGTGTCGAGGTCGAAGCCGATGGCGCCGGATGCCCCGGCGACGACGGCGACCTGCTCCGTCGCCCCGATCACGCGGCGGCCCTCGGCGTCATCCAGGGCGGTGAGGTCGGCCCTGACCCCGCCATCGCTCACGTCGAGCACCTCCACCGCGGGACTGGCTCGACGGTCGCTGACCAGCAGCAGATCGCCGCTGACCCGGGTGAGGTGGACACAGCAGCCCGCGCCGCTACCGCCCGGCAGCTGCCGGCGCCAGCGTTCGGTGCCGTCGGGCTCGATGACCAGGAGCAGGGACCGGCTGCCGCCGCCGGCCAGCGCCATCGCGCCGTCGGGCAGGGCCAGCCAGGTGCTGAGCACGCGGCTGCTCAGGAACCGCACCTCGCCCTGCTCGAGATCCACCCAGCGGTAGCCCTGGGGGCCGCCCACCAGGACCAGGTCACCCACCGCCTCCACGAGGTCCTCACCCGGTTGGAGGTCGAGGTCCCAGCGACGGTCACCGGTGTCGAGCCGGAACCGGACGAGCGCGCCGTCCACGACGCCGAGGGGGGCCGCCAGCGCCTGGGTGCCGCTGCTGAGCCACCCGCCGGTGAGCGGCTGCGTCCAACGGGAGCGGCCGTCCTCGGCGTCCCGGGCCGACAGCTCGGGCCCCTCGGGGGTGCCCGTGACCAGCAGCGCCGCACGACCGGTCGCGCCGATCGCCTGGACCCGGTCGCTGAAACCGGTCGGGGTGTGCTGCCACCGCAGCCGGCCGTCGGTGACCTCCACGACCGCGGCCCGGCCGTCGGCCAGCTGGGCCAGCACGGCGCCGTCGAGCGGGACGAGGTCGACGACGGGTGCGTCGAGGTGGACCTCCCAGTCCGGCGCCCCGACGGCGGGGTCCAGCGCCACGATGGCGCCGCCCTCGGTGGCCACCACGACCCGCTCCGGGCCCGGCAGCGCCGCGACCGCGTCGCTGCCCAGGTCGATCCGCCATCCAGCGTCCTCGCCGAGCGCCTCCGGGGCCGCGGGCCGATCGAGGGCGGTGGTGCCGCCGCCGGGATCCAGCGTGATGTCACCGTGCCAGGGCTCGCCGTCCTCGGTCAGCCACGGGGCGTCAGATGGTGGGTCCGCCAGGGACAGCAGGGCGCTGCCCGGCTCGGTCGGTGGCCGCGAGGCCGGTGGGGACAGCTCCACCTCGCCGGCACCCGGGCGGGCGAGCACCGCCTCGAGGGCGGCACCGGGGCCCTCCCCGGTCCCGACGGTGGCGATGACGCCGAGCGCGAGGGCGACCCCGAGCGCGGCGGTGAGCGGGGCCGTCCACCGTCGCAGCCGCCCCGGTGGCGACGAGGACCCTCGCGGCGGCGCGACCAGCCGTGCTCCGCAGCGGGCGCACCAGACGGCTCCGCGTTGCGACCACGTCGCCTCGCAGGCTGCGCAGGTCCTCACCGAGAGCTTCACGATGCCCAAGGTACGGACCGACCGGCCCCGTGGAGCGGCGGGTAGCGTGGCGGG
>PWEU01000075.1 GCA_003554005.1 Nitriliruptoraceae bacterium | reverse complement strand
GCGGCCTGGTGTTCAAGGTCCAGGCCAACCTCGACCCGCGCCACCGTGACCGGCTGGCCTTCATCCGCGTCTGCTCGGGCCGGTTCGACCGGGGGGCGACCCTGGTCAACGCCCGCACCGGCCGCAAGACGATCGCCAAGTACGCCCACGCGGTCTTCGGTCGCGACCGTGAGACCGTCGACGAGGCCTTCCCCGGCGACGTGATCGGGCTGGTCAACGCCACCGATCTGCGGGCGGGCGACACCCTGCACGCCGAGGACACCGAGGTGGTGTTCCCGCCGCTGCCGACCTTCACGCCCGAGCACTTCCAGACCGCGCACCCCGCGGACCGCAGCCGCATCAAGCAGTTCCGGCGCGGCGTGCAGCAGCTGGACGAGGAGGGGGTCGTCCAGGTGCTCCGTCACGACGACCTCGGGGACCAGGCCCCGATCTGGGCCGCGGTCGGCCAGTTGCAGTTCGAGGTGGCCGCCTGGCGGATGGAGCACGAGTTCGGCTCGCCGGTGCGCCTGGAGGGGACCCGGTTCGAGGTGGCCCGTGCGACCGACGACCCCAGCGCCACGACCCTCGGCACGATGCGGGACGTGGACGTCTACCGCCGTGAGAGCGGCGCGCCCCTGGCGCTGTTCCGCAGCCGCTACGTCGCGGAGCGCATCGCCCGGGACCACCCGGAACTGGTCCTCGACACCCTGATCCTGAGCTGAGCGTGCTGACCTCGCTGTTCCCCGCGCCCCGCCCCCCGCGGTCCGGCACCCGGTTCTCCGGCTGGCGCATCGTGGCCGTGGCCGCGGTGGCGCTCGGCATGACCGGTCCGGGACAGACCGTCGGCGTGAGCGTGTTCATCGATCCCATGATGGAGACCCTCGCGCTGACCCGCTCCCAGGTCTCCACGGCCTACCTGCTCGGCACCCTGACGGGCGCGTTCGCGCTGCCGACCGCGGGACGGATCCTGGATGCCCGCGGCACCCGCGTCACGATGGCGATCATCGGCGGGGTGTTCGGCGTCGTGCTCATGGCGATGGCCGGGGTGGTCGGCCTGATCAGCCTGACGTTGGGGTTCGCCGGCATCCGCATGTTCGGTCAGGGGGCGCTGGGCCTGACGGCCACGACGGCACCGGCACCCTGGTTCGACCGTCGTCGTGGCTTCGCGATCGGGGTGACGACCGCGGTGGGCTCCGCCGTGCTGTCGCTGTTCCCCCTGGTGGCTGCCGCCGTCATCCCGGCGATCGGGTGGCGGGCGGCCTGGGTCGTCACGGGCCTGACGGTGTGGCTGGTCGTGGTCCCGTTGGCCGCACGGGCGATGATCGACCATCCCAGCGATGTCGGGCAGCAGGCCGATGGTGCCGAGCCCCGGGTCGATGCCGAGGAGGTGGCCCGGGCGGCCGCCGCGGCGTCCTTCACCCGTGGGGAGGCCCTGCGCACGCCGATGTTCTGGGCCGTGGCCGGCGCGACCGCCACCACCGGCATGATCGGGACCGGGCTCGCCTTCCACCAGATCGACCTCCTCGGTGAGCAGGGCCTGACCCCGGTGCAGGCCGCCGCCAACTTCCTCCCCCAGACCGCAGCCTCGCTGCTGGCCACCCTGGCCGTGGGTTCCATGGTCGACCGGTTCGCCGCGCGGTGGGTCCTCACCACCTCGATGCTGCTGCTGATGGCGGCGATGGTCGGGGTGGTGCTGGTGTCACCCGGCTGGACCGCGATCGCCTACGGCGTCACGGTCGGAGCGGCGGGGGCGTCGGCCCGGGCGCTGGAGGCCGCGTCCTTCCCGAAGCTCTACGGCCTGGCCCACCTCGGGTCCATCCGGGGGGTCGTGACCGCGATCAGCGTCGGCTCGACGGCCTTCGGTCCGCTCGCCCTGGCCATCGGCAGGGACCTGACCGGCTCCTACGAGCTCGTGCTGCGACTGCTGCTGGTGTTCCCGGCAGCGGTGATCGTGCTCGGCCTGCTGGCCCCGACCCCGTCCCGGCAGCGGGCTCTCGGGGTACCTCCGGCCTGAGCGTGCGGTGCTGGCACGCCGCTCGCCTCCCGGCGGCGTCGGTCGCCGCCCTGGTTATCCTGCGCGCTGCACCACCTCGCCGTCCCGGCCCACCGTCCCCTCGCCACCACCCCGCCGTGGTCGACGACCGGAGTCCCACCGATGCCCGAGGGGTTGCTGCCGCTGACCGACCCCGGCGCGGTGTTCGCGGTCCTGTTCCTGCTGGTGCTCCTGGGACCGCTGCTGGCCGACCGGTTCCGGCTGCCGGGCATCATCGGCCTGATCGTCGGCGGGATGGTCGTCGGACCGAACGTCACCGGCATCATCGACCAGAACACCTTCATCGAGACGATCGGCTACATCGGCCTGCTCTACCTGATGTTCCAGGGTGGCCTCGACCTGGACATGAACGGCTTCATCCGGCGTCGTCGCGACTCGGTCGTGTTCGGCGCGGCGACCTTCGTGCTGCCGATGGTGATCGTCACCGCGGTGTCCCTGGCGCTGGGGCTCGGGTGGGCGGCGTCGATCATCATCGCGTCCGCCTTCACCAGCCACACCCTGCTGAGCTACCCCACGATCGAGCGGTTCGACCTGACGAAGAGCCGTGCGGTGACCGCGACCCTCGGAGCCACCCTGCTGGTCACCGTCGGCGCGCTGCTCGTGCTGGCCATCGCAGCGGCCGGCGCGCGGGGGGACAGCTCGATCGGGTTCTGGTTGCTGTTCGTCGCCGGTCTGCTCGGGTACCTGTTCCTGATGCTCGTGACGCTCCCGAAGGTCACCCGCTGGTTCTTCACCGGCCTCGGGCAGGACCGCCAGATCCGGCTCACCTACCTGCTGTCGGGGATGGGCGTCGCAGCCGTCCTCGCCGGGCTCATCGGGATCGAGCCGATCGTCGGGGCGTTCCTCGCTGGCCTGGCCTTCAACCAGTTCGTGCCCTCGGGGACCGTCATCGACGACCGGGTCCGGGTGCTCGGCCAGAGCGTGTTCATCCCGGCGTTCCTGATCTCCACGGGGATGCTGCTCGACCCGGTGGCGCTGGTCACCGACCCCCGCACCCTCGCGCTGGGTGGAGCCTTCGTGGCCGCCGAGGTGTCGGCGAAGTGGCTCGCTGCGGAGGGGTCGGGCCGTCTCATGGGGTTGCCCGGGCCCGAACGCCAGGTCATGTTCTCCCTGACCGTGGGGCAGGCGGCCGGCGCCCTGGCCGCGGTGATCGTCGCCGACGACCTCGGACTCGTCGGCCCCGAGGTGGTCAACGCGGTGGTGCTGGTCATCCTGCTGACGGCGTTGCTGGCCGGGGTCACCGCGGACCGCTCCGCTCCGAAGGTCGAGATCCCCGACCGCACCGAGGTGCCGCTCGGCACCCGTGTGGTCGTCCCGGTGTCCAACCCGCG
>PWEU01000098.1 GCA_003554005.1 Nitriliruptoraceae bacterium | reverse complement strand
TGGTGGAGGTCGTCGAGCCGATCACCACGATCCACCTCGACACGCCGGCAGGCCTGGTCCGCGCGGACATCGAGGTGGCCGACGGCCGGGCCGAGGCGGTCACCATCACCAACGTGCCGTCATTCGTCGTCGGGCTGGACCTCACCGTCGACGTGCCCGGCCACGGATCGCTCACCTTCGACCTGGCCTACGGCGGCAACTTCTACGCGATCCTGCCCGCCGCCGATGTCGGGCTGGACCTCGACCCCGGGCGGGCCCCCGAGCTGATCGCCAGGGGGCTCGAGATCATGGCGGCGATCAACGCCCAGCACCGCCCCGTCCACCCGGAGCAGCCCGACATCGCCGGGTGCCGGCACGTGGTCCTGACGGCCGAACCGAACGCGGGCGCCGACGGCCGTGGCGCCACCGTGATCCATCCCGGCTGGATCGACCGCTCGCCGTGTGGGACCGGCACCTCGGCCCACCTCGCCGTCCTGCACGCCCGCGGCGAGCTCGACCTCGACGTCCCCTTCGTGAACGCGTCGCTGATCGGCAGCCGCTTCACGGGCCGGCTGGTCGCCGAGGCGGTCGTCGGCGACACCCCGGCGGTGGTCCCGACGATCCGGGGACGGGCCTGGATCACCGGGACCGCCCAGTACCTGCTGGATCCGACCGACCCCTTCCCGGCCGGGTTCCTGATCGGCGCGGCCAGCGACGACGCCGTGGCCTGCGCGGTGCCGGCGCCCACACCCGCGGCGATGCCCGGTTCGCCGACCGCACCCACCGGGCTGCCGACCGCACCCACCGGGCTGCCGACCGCACCCACCTCGCCGTCCGCGTGAGCCCCGACCCGCCGGCCACCACGGACGCCGTCGTGATCGGCGGCGGCATCGTCGGGGCGTGCTGCGCCGACGCGCTGAGCGCCGCGGGGCTGAAGGTCGCCATCGTCGAGCGGCACGGGCTCGCCGGCGGGACGACCGCGGCGGGGGAGGGCAACATCCTGGTGTCCGACAAGGAGCTCGGCCCCGAGCTCGAGCTGGCCCTGCTGTCCAACCGATTGTGGACCGAGCTCGGCGAGGAGCTCCGGACCGCCGCGGCGGCACCCGGGGCCGCGGCTGCCGACAGCGACGCCGCCGACATCGAGCTGGACGCCAAGGGCGGCCTGATGGTCGCGATGACCGACGCCGGCCACCGGGCCATCACCGCCCTGGCCGTCCAGCAGCGCGCAGCCGGGGTCGTCGCCGAGCCGGTCGAGGCGGCCGCCGCGGCCGAGCTCGAGCCCCACCTCACCCGCGACCTGGTCGGGGCCATGCACTACCCCCAGGACCAGCAGGTCCAGCCGGTCAAGGCCTCCGCGGCGATGCTGCGACGGGCGCGAGGGCGCGGTGCGAGCCTGCACCCCCATACGCCGGTCACCGGCCTCACCCGCGGCCGCGACGGCCGCGTCACCGGGGTCGTCACCCGCCGCGGCGCGATCAGCACCGAGGTGGTGGTCAACGCCGCCGGGGTGTGGAGCCGGCAGCTGGCGGCGATGGCCGGTGCCGACCTGCCGATCGCGCCGCGTCGCGGCCAGATCCTGGTCACCGAGCCCCTGCCGCAGCTCGTCAACCGCAAGGTCTACGACGCCGACTACGTCGGCACCGTCGGGGCCGCCGACCCGACCGCGGCCGCGATCTCCTCGGTGATCGAAGGCACCCGCGCCGGCACGATCCTGATCGGCTCCAGCCGGGAGCTGGTCGGCCTGGACGGCCGCAGCAACCTGCCCCTGCTCGCGATGATGGCCGCCCGCGCCATGGAGCTGTTCCCGGTGCTCGCCGACGTCAACCTGCTGCGCACCTACCTCGGGTTCCGCCCCTACTCGCCCGACCACCTGCCGGTCATCGGTGAGGACGGCGAGGGGGCCGGGCTGTTCCACGCCACCGGTCACGAGGGCGCCGGCATCGGCCTCGCGCCGGCCACCGGAGCCCTGCTGGCGAGCCTGGTCACCGGCACCACCCCGCCGCTGGACCCGGCGCCCTTCGCCGCCGATCGGGCCAGCCTCCTCCCGGGCGCAGCCGACGCGGAGCCGACGGATGCGTGAGCCGGCTGCCGGCGACGGCCTGCGCATCCCGCCGCCCCACGGCCCCGACCGTGGTGCGTCCTTCACCTTCCGCTTCGACGGCCGTGAGATCACCGCCTACCCGGGAGAGACGATCGGGGCGGCCCTGCTCGCCGCGGGGATCCGTCACCTGCGCACCACCCGGTTCGCCGGTGCGCCCCGTGGTCTGCTGTGCGGGATCGGGTCCTGCTTCGACTGCCTGGTGACCGTCGACGGTCGCGGGAGCCAGCGTGCCTGCCTGACGCCGGTGACCCCCGATGCCGAGGTGGAGGTGCAGGATGTCCCGCGCCACGGCTGATCCCCCCTCGACGACCGTGGTGGTGGGCGCCGGTCCGGCGGGGATGGCGGCAGCCGTCCAGCTCGCCGAGGCCGCGGTCCCCGTCACGGTGCTGGACGCCTACCCCGCCTCGGGTGGGCAGTACCACCGCGTACCGGCCCCCGGACTCGATCGGGGCGGCGACGCAGCGGCGTCGGGTTCCTCGGTCTCGTCGGTCTCGTCGGTCTCGTCGGTCTCGTCGGGCTCGTCGGGCTCGTCGGGCTCGTCGGGCTCGTCCGTGCCGGCGTCGGCTGACCCGGTCGTGGCGGCGTTCGCCCATCACCTCGCCGCCCGAACCATCGACCTGCGCAGCGCCACGACCATCTGGACCGCCACCGTCGAGGACGGCCCCACCCCCTTCGTGCTGCAACTGGCCGGCCCCGGCGGCGGCGAGGTGACAGGCGCGCCGACGCTCCGGGCGGCCAGCGTCGTCCTCGCGACGGGCGCCACCGACCGGGTGCTGCCCTTCCCCGGCTCGGACCTGCCCGGCGTGCTGACCGTCGGAGGAGCCCAGGCGCTGCTCAAGGGCCAGGGCGTTCGCGCGGGCGAGCGGATGGTGGTCGCCGGATCCGGTCCGTTCCTGCTGCCGGTCGCCGCCGCGCTGGCCGAGGTGGGCACCGAGGTCGCCGCGGTGGCGGAGGCCCAGCCGCTGGCCACCATCGCCCGGCACGCGCCGGTCGGCTGGCAGCACCGCGCCACGCTGGTGGAGGGCGCCGGGTACGCCGCGCGCCTGCTCCGCCACCGCGTGCCGTTGTCGGACCGGACCGCGGTCACCGCAGCCCGGGGGGAGGGCCGGGTCGAGGAGGTGACGCTCAGCCGGCTCGGACCCGACTGGACGCCGGTGGCCGGTCAGGAGCGCCACGTTGCCGTCGACGCCGCGGCGGTCTCCTTCGGCTTCGTGCCCCAGGTGGGGCTCGCGGCGCTGCTCGGCTGCGCGATCGCCCCCGACCCGGTGTGGGGGGACCCGGCGGTCA
>PWEU01000270.1 GCA_003554005.1 Nitriliruptoraceae bacterium | reverse complement strand
TGGCTGACGTGGATCGCCTCGTCCCAGTTGATGGGGCGGTCCAGGCCGGCGAACAGCGCGTGCAGGAGCACGACCCCGAGCCCGACGACCACCAGCGCCGCCCAGGCTCGCCGCTGCTCGGAAGGGCCCGGGTCCAGTCCCACCGCCCACCATGGGCCGGAGGTTGCCAGCCGGGTCCCACCACCGGTCGGCCTCGTCGTCACCGTCCCCTCGCTCACCGGTCGTCCTCTTCGCCAGCGACGACCGAACCATCTACCTCGACATCAGCTCGAGGGTTGCGCTCGGCGGCCCGGTTCCTCGCCGCCGCCAGGCGCGTTCCCGTCGCCAGGAGGACCTCTGCGACCAGGGTGACCACCCGGTGCAGCACGGCGGCGGCCAGCACCCCAGCAGCTCCGAAGCGCGACCCGAGGGCTGCCAGGAGCACGAACTCGCGCACTCCGGCGCCAGCCGGCAGGGGCACGACCAGGAAGCCGGCGACCCACGCTGCCGCGAAGGCAGCCACCACGATCCACACCTCGATCTGTGGTCGAGGCCCGAGGAGCAGCACCGCGTAGGACCAGCCGCCCAGCACCATGGTGCCGCCTCCGAGCACCGTCGCCAGCAGCACGTCCCCCTGAGCCGGGGTCTGGCGACCGGCATCGGCCGCATCCCGGCGCAGGAGGTGAGCGCCCACCCGCAGCACCCGGACCAGCGCACCACGAGCCAAGGTGGCCAACCCGGCCACCGCGCCCAGGACGAGCAGCCAGGTCCAGGCGGGTGGCGGTCGGTCGAGCACCAACAGCGCACCGACGCAGGTCGCGGCGACCAGCTGGGTCCACAGCTGCACCAGGAAGGCTGCGGAGGCGCGTCCACGCGCGCTGCCGAGCTGCTCGGCGCCGAGTACCTGCCCGACGCCCTGCCAGATCGCCCCGGGGACGTACTTGGCGAGCTGGGCCTGCGCGAAGCTCGGCAGCAGGGCCCGCATCGACGGGCCAGCCAGCAGGCGCCACCAGGCCGCCCCGGCGAGCAAGACACCGGCGAGCATCAGCGCCACCGATGCCACCAACCAGGTCACGCGCGGCAGTGGGACCGCCCCGGCCTCGCGGACGGCGTCGATCAGCGCCCAGGTCACCGCGATGACGGCCGCCACGGTCAACGTCGGCCGCAGGACGCGCACGACCCGTCCGCCGGCGACAGCGGCCGCGTCAGCCACGGGGGCCGACCCGCGCGGTGGCGACGAGACCCGTCCCGAGCCGCGTGCGGGCGAAGGGTCTCTGCAGGAGGCGGAAGGGCAGGGGGCCCAGCGCCGTCGCCCAGCCCAACCGGCTGGGCTGCAGCCACCGTCCGCTGCGGGCCGTGCCCTCCGCGGCGGTGGGCGTGTGACCCTCCAGGCTGCGGGCGGCCACGCGGTCCCGGACCGCCTCGAGGAGGTAACCGAGGGGGAACCCGTAGGTCCACACCCGCACGTCCTCCAAGCCGGCACCCCACAACAGATCACCGAGCTGCTGGGGGCTGTAGCGGCGGAGATGGCCGACGGCGGCGTCCCAGGGACCGAAGCGTTCCGGCCCCTGGGGCACGCTCAGGACCACGCGGCCGCCGCGCTCCACCCGTGCGATCCAGGCGGCCAGGGCGGCAGCGTCGTCCTCGAGGTGCTCGAGGACCTCGAAGGCGCAGACCACGTCGAACCTTCGCCCCGCGGTCAGTGGCAGCGCGTCGCCCACGAGCACCCGGCCTCCCGCAGGTCGGATGCGGGCGACGGCCAGCTCAGCCGCATCGGCGTCGAGTTCCACACCGAGGTAGTCGAACCGCCGGGCGAGCCGGGCTCCCATGGCGCCCTGCCCGGTCCCCACCTCCAGCACCTTGGCACGGCGCGGCACCCCTCGCAGTGCACGTCTGATCAACCCCCAACGCAGCCAAGCGTTCGGAGTCAGCGGCGGTACAGCGGTCGTCACGGCGGCCCCCAGGTACCCGTCGAGCCTACCGGCGCACCCGCTAGGGGCCGCCGTGGTGGGACCCCGAGTCGGCGTCGGCGCTGCCGATGGCTGTCTCCAGCGCAGCGAGCAGCGGTGCGACCACTGCGACGGCCCCGAACCCTTCGTCGGCCCGGGCCGCGGCCGCGGCGCGGGCGTGCTCGCGCAGGTCCGGGTCCGCGGCCATGGCGGACAGCGCCGCGGCCAGCGCAGCGGGATCGCCGGCGGGCACGTAGTGCGCAGCGTCACCGAGCACCCGTCGCTGCGGCGAGGTGTCGGCGGTGAGCACCGCGCAGCCGGCGGCAGCGCCCTGGAAGACCTTGTTCGGCACGACCCGGGCCGCCTTGGGAGTGGTACCGAAGATCCCGAGGCACAGGTGGTGATCGGCGACCCCCGCGGGCAGCTCGCCCGGCTCGACCCAGTCGCGCCACCGCACGCCCGGCACCGCACCGGCCCGTGCTTCGGCGGCGGCGCGGTCCTGCCCGGTGCCGATCATGGTGATCTCGATCGCCACACCGGCCGTTGCCACCGCCCGGACCGCCTCCGCCACCGTCACCGCGCCGTGCAGCGGGGTGTAGAGGCCGAAGAACACCACCCTGAGCGGTCCGCGTGACGGCGCGGCGCCCCCGGTACGGGCCGCGAACCACGATGCGGGGGCCCCGACGGGGACCACCACCTCACCGCCCCGGACCCGGTGCTCCTCGGTGTCGACCACCACCACGTCGGCCCCAGCCACCGCACGGGCGTCGAACCACTCGGCCGCTCGGGCCCGCAGGGTGGCCCCACTGGCTCGGTCGGCGACGATCCCACCGACGGGGGCGAGGTGATCGAGCACGAGCACCGCCCGGGGCCAGCGGCGGCGGGCGAGATGGACGTCCAGGACCCCGAGGTAGCCGACCACCACCCCCTCGGGGTCGGCGACGTGGCGCGACCGACGCCACAGCACGGCCCAGGCCGTCAGGAGCCGTACCGCCAGACGGAGGGCCAGCAGTGGCCGGCGCAGTGCCGCCACACGCTCCGCGGTGGATGCCCGCCAGGGCACGTTGCACCGTTCGACGGTGTATCCGGCGGCAGCGAGCCCCTCAGCCAGGACCTCGATCCGCGGGTGGCGGGCCGCGTCGAAGGTGCCGAACAGCACGACCCGGCGGGGCGCTGTGCTCACCACCCGAGGAAGCTGAACTCGGCCGGGCCACCGGACAAGGTGTCACGCAGGTGCCACTGACCAGCCCGGGTGACCCCGACACCGCTGCGACGGTCTCCGTTCCAGTTGCCCGCCACGGGGATGTCCCCGGCGGTCAGCCTGCCGAAGATGAACACGATCTCTCCTGGGCCACCTGAATGCTCGTTGCGCAGGTGCCAGTGCCGGTCGCGAAGGATCGCCGGGGTGTCACGGCCGTCGGCGTTCCAGTCCCCGACCACAGGCA
>PWEU01000039.1 GCA_003554005.1 Nitriliruptoraceae bacterium | reverse complement strand
GGACGCACAGGAAGAGCACGGTGGGGGTGTCGGACACGAGCAGTCCTTCCATCTGGGCGATCGCGGTGAGGCGCTCCCGAGCGAACCGCTCGGCGAGCAGGGACACGAAGTCGACGTAGGAGGCCCCGGAGAGCCGGTCGAGGGAGTCGTCGAGGCAGCGCTGGACGGTCTCGAGGTTGAAGGTGCCGTCGAACTCGCGTTGGAGGCGGGTCGCGGCTTCCTTCAGCGCGTGACGCTGGGCGAGTGGCAGTTGCAGGGTGGCCATGGTGGGGCTCCTGTGGCTGCCGCCGGGCAGGTCCCGGCGGAGGTTCACGCGGCCGTGGT
This sequence comes from Nitriliruptoraceae bacterium, assembly GCA_003554005.1. Taxonomy (GTDB): domain Bacteria; phylum Actinomycetota; class Nitriliruptoria; order Nitriliruptorales; family Nitriliruptoraceae; genus T1Sed10-7. Next base: position 14,444 of record PWEU01000039.1, on the reverse strand, counting down.
GACGCTGCCCGCCAGCAGGTCGATCCGGGCGGCGAGTTGCAGGTAGGCGGCCTCGAACTCCTCCGGCCCACCCTCGATCGGGTCCGGCACGCTCCAGTGCAGCGTCGGGACGGCGAAGGGCGGCCCGGCCTCCCGGGCCCGATCGCACACCGACACCACCAGGTCGGGTGCGGGCACGACCGCCTCGTAGCCCTGGGGGCGCGCAGCCGAGAGATCGATCCCATGGCGCTCGGCCGTGGCCACCGCCAGGGGGTGGACGGCGGGGGCCGGCTGCTGGCCCGCCGAGCCGGCCCGTCGTCCGGTGGCCCGCTCCCACAACGCCGCCGCGAGCTGGGACCGCGCCGCGTTGTGGGTACAGACGAACAGCACGTCGTCGGCCACGAGCCCCGGTGCGGGCCCGAGCTCGGTCACCGCCGACAGCCGGAGGCGGACGTAGCGCCGCCGCGCGTCCCCTTCGGAGGCGGTGCGCTCGATCAGCCCCACCTGCTCGAGGACACCGAGGTGGAACGCCACCAGGTTGGACCCGAGCCCGGTCAGCTCGGCGAGCTCACCCGGGGTCCGGTCCGACAGGCGTAGTGCATCCACCACCGCCAGCCGCCGCTCGTCGCCCAGGGCTCGGTAGAGGGCCGCACGGCGCGCCCGGCTCGACGCCCCAGCATCGCCCGGTCCCTCACAGCCCACGTCGCCTCCCGATATATCGACGTTCATTGCCTCAACGCTAATCGAGAAGATAGCCGACGTCAACGCGCCCCCGCCTCGAGGAGGCGTCGCCCGCTAGCGTCGGGGGGTCCATCGTCGCGCGAGGGATCGCCATGGAGTTCCTGGACGGGCAGCCGCCGAGCCACGACCTGACCTACGAGGACGTGTTCCTCGTGCCCGCACGGGCGGGTTCGACCTCCCGCCTGGACGCCGACCTGACCACCTCCGACGGCAGCGGGACGACGGTGCCGTTGGTCGCCGCCAACATGACCGCGGTCTCGGGGCGGCGGATGGCCGAGACGCTGGCGCGGCGCGGAGGCCTGGCGGTGATCCCCCAGGACATCCCGCTGGAGATCGTGGCGCCGGTGATCGCCGGGGTGAAGGCCTGCCACCCGGTGTTCGAGACTCCCATCACCCTCGCACCCGACGACACCGTCGGGGAGGCGCTGAACCTGATCCCCAAGCGCGCTCACGGTGCCGCGGTGGTGCTCGACGCCGACCGGCATCCGATCGGTGTGGTGACCCTGGTGGACCTCGAACGCCAGGACCGCTTCACCCAGGGGGGGCAGGTGATGTCCACCGACCCGGCGGTGATCAGCGACCGGGTCGACCCCCGGGCCGCCTTCGACGAACTCGCCGAGGTCCGCCATCGGCTCGCCCCCGTGGTGGACGACGAGGGTCGGCTGCGCGGGCTGCTCACCCGACCCGGCGCGCTGCGGTCCACCCTGTACAACCCGGCCCTCGATGCCTCCGGGCGGCTGCGGATCGCGGCGGCGATCGGGGTCCGGGGCGACAGCGCCGCCCGGGCGGCGGCGCTGCTGGAGGCCGGCGCCGACGTGCTCGTCCTCGACACCGCCCCCGGCCACCAGGACCGCATGCTGGAGGCGCTGGAGGCGGTGCGCGGGCTCGAACCCTCGGTGCCGGTGGTCGCCGGCAACGTGGTGACCCGCGACGGGGTGGAGGACCTGGTGGCCGCCGGCGCCGACATCGTCAAGGTCGGGGTCGGCCCCGGCGCGATGTGCACCACCCGGATGGCCACCGGTGTCGGTCGCCCGCAGTTCTCCGCGGTGCTCGAGTGCGCCCGGACGGCCCGGGAGCTCGGCGCCCACGTGTGGGCCGACGGTGGGATCCGCCACCCCCGCGACGTCGCGCTGGCCCTGGCCGCCGGGGCCAGCAACGTCATGGTCGGCTCCTGGTTCGCCGGGACCTACGAGTCGCCGGGCGACCTGGAACGCGACGCCGACGGGCGCGCCTACAAGGTCTCCTTCGGGATGGCCTCGGCCCGTGCCGTCCAGGTCCGCACCGCCGGGGAGGACGCCTTCGAGCGGGCGCGCAAGGCGATGTTCGAGGAGGGCATCTCCTCGGGCCGGCAGTACCTGGACCCGTCTCGTCCGGGGGTGGAGGACCTGGTGGACGTGATCGTCGCCGGCGTGCGCAGCGCCTTCACCTACGCCGGCGCGCTGGACCTCGCGACCTTCACCGAGCGGGCCCGGGTCGGGGTCCAGACCCGGGCCGGCTACGCCGAGGGGATGCCGATCCTGCGCGGCTGGTGAGCCCGTCGGGCCACCTCCCGCTCAGGCGAAGATCCCCGCGAGCTCCTCGACCGCGGCCGCGTCGAGCTGCTCGAGCGCCGACAGGGCCTGGAGGTTCTCCCTGACCTGCTCGACCCGGGACGCGCCGGTGATCACCGTGGAGACGTGGGGGTTGGCGGCCGTCCAGGCGATGGCCAGCTGCGCCATGGTGACCCCGTAGTCCTGCTCCGCGACCTGCTTGAAGCGCCGCAACGCCTCGTTGTGCCGCCCGTCGGCCAGACGCTTACCCAGCCACTCGTAGCCCTCCAGCGCCGCCCGGCTGTCCTCGGGGATACCGTCGAGGTACTTGCCCGTCAGCAGCCCCGACGCCAGCGGTGACCAGATGGTCGTCCCGAGCCCGATGTCGGTGTACAGCCGGGCATACTCCTTCTCCACCCGATCCCGCCACAGCAGGTTGTACTGCGGCTGCTCGGTGATGGGCTTGTGCCACCCATGGCGGTCGGCGATGTCCCAGGCTCCCCGGATCTCCTCCGCGGTCCACTCCGAGGTCCCCCAGTACAGGGCCCGGCCCCGGTCGATCGCGTCCGACATCGCGCGGACCGTCTCCTCCAGCGGGGTCTCGGGGTCGGCGCGGTGGCAGTAGATGACGTCGAGGTGGTCGAGACCGAACCGGTCCAGGGAGGCGTCGACGGCCTCCAGCAGGTACTTGCGGTTCAAGGTGTTCTTGGTGTGCGGGGTGTCATGGATGCCCCAGAAGAACTTGCTCGTCACCACGTACTCATGGCGCTGCCACCCGAGCTGGCGGATGGCCTCGCCCATGATCCGCTCCGACTCCCCGCCGGCGTACACCTCGGCGTTGTCGAAGAAGTTCACCCCCGCCTCGAAGGCCGCGGCCATGCAGTCCTTGGCCCGGTCGACGTCGAGTTGGCTCTTGAAGGTGACCCAGGATCCGAAGCTCAGGACCGAGACCTTCAGGCCGGAGTCTCCCAGGCGGCGGTACGGCATCTCCACGATGTGCTCCTCGGGTGCGTCGGGTGCGTCGGGTCGGCCCGACGCGGGAGGGTGCGAGGCTACGCGACCGGTCGCTCGGCGCCGCGCCACGCCCCTGCCCGCGCGTCCGGGCTGCAGACCCATTAGCGTGACGGGGTGCGCCGTCAGCTCCGACGCCCACCTCCGGAGGGATCCCGATGGCACGTGTGCTCCTGACTGGCGCCACCGGCTTCGTCGGTGGCCGGATCGCGTCGCGGCTGGCGACGCTGGACCACGCGATCGTCGCGCCGGTGCGCCGCCACGACGACCATCTCGCCGAGCTCGGCGTGGAACTGCGCCTCGGCGGCTTCGAGGCCGTCACACCCGACCTCCTCGCGGACGTCGAGGTGGTCGTGCACGCCGCCGCCACCGCCGGACCGGATCTGGCCACCGCCGCCGCGGTCAACGTCGAGGGGACCCGACGGCTGCGCGACGCCGCCGTGCACGCCGGGACCCCCCTGTTCGTCCACGTGTCGACCACCTCGGTGTACGCAGACCCGTCCGGAGACCTGCGGGTCGTGGACGAGGACGCACCCCTGGTCGCCGACGACGACGAGGACGCCAGCCCCTACGCGCGCACCAAGGCCGATGCCGACCGGCTGCTGCTCGCCACCGAAGAGGGCCCGGCGCTGGCGATCCTGCGCCCCCCGGCGGTGCTCGGGGCCGGTCCGACCTCCACCTGGGGCACCCGGGTGCCGACCGCGATCGCCGAGGGCCGCGGCTTCCCCGTAGCCCGGGGTCGGAGCTTCGCCTTCGTCCACGTCGAGGACCTGGTCGACGCGATCGTGGCAGCCGCTGCGCTCGACGACACGGTGACGCCGTCACCGGGCGGGCCCGCTCCCGGCGAGCCGCTCGTTGCCAACGTCGTGGGCGGTCACGTCACCGTGGCCGACTACCTCGACGCGGTCGTCGACCTCCTTCCCGACACGGTGCCGGAACGACCCGGGACCGACGAGCCGGCCTGGACCGGCAGGTACGCCAGCGACCGGCTCCCGCGAGAGCTCGGGGTCGCCCCCCACCGCAGCTTCCGTGCCGGTATGGCGGAGATCGCCAGCGCGTGGACGAGCCCCACCCAGGAGCAGGAGGAACGCCGATGACGACCCGACAGCGCGAACAACGGGGCTGGCGACGCACGATCCCGACGCAGCTCAACGAGGAGCGGTCCGCCCGACTGCGGGGGTTGATGGAGGACCCCGACACCTGGGTGCTGCGGCACGCCTGGGACGCCTACCTGCTGGACGGCGATCCGGGCCAGCTGATCGACCCGGCCGAACTGAGCAGGGACCACCTCGTGGCGTCCCTGGAGTGGCTGCGGCAGCAGCGCCACCCGCTGTACCGGGCACTGGAAGGTGGTCGCTTCGCACCGGAGGGTTGGCTCGAGTCGCTGCCGTTGCACCAGCGCCTGGTCGAGCTCCTCAACCGCTGAGGTCGCAGCGCGAGAACCAGCAGCTATCCGCTGTTTCTCGCCACCGGGCCCCACGGACAACCGACCCGCGCGCGACCACCCGCGAGAACCAGCAGCTATCCGCTGCTGCTGATGTGGGATGGAGACGACGGTCAGACCACCAGCAGCGGACCGCGCCTCCGCCTCGTCGTGAACGGCCCACGGGACGGCCTGGTGGGCACGCCCGTCGACCATCCATCGGAGGCGGAACCGGATGCGGCTGCCAGCGGCGTCGGTCCGTCGACCCCGGGGGGCAATCGGCCATGTGCGGACGACCTCGGCCGCCAACCCACCATCGGTCATCCACCCGACGCTGCGCCGGCCGGGCCCGCACCCGACGCCGCGCCGGCTGGGCCCGCACCCGACGCTGCGCCGGCCGGGCCCGCACCCGACGCTGCGCCGCCCGGGCCCGCACCCGACGCTGCGCCGCCCGGGCCCGCACCCGACGCTGCGCCGCCCGGTCGAACACCTCCGACGCTGAGACCAGGCGCCGCCGTCGGGGTTACCGTGGCACTCCGCGAGGAACAGGACGCAACATGGCACGTGAGATCGAGGTCGGACCCGCAGCCGAGCTGCTACCGGGGACGGTCCACGGTGCCGATCGGTACGCGGTGGGCAACTCGCAGGACGAACTGTTCGCGGTGACCCGCCGGTGCCGCCACCTCGGTGCCGATCTGGCCGATGGGTCGATCGACCGCGACGGGTGCCTCGTGTGTCCGTGGCATGGCGCCAGCTACGACGTCGCCAGCGGCAGGATGACGCGAGGCCCGCAGGGCATCTTCGCGAAGATCCCCGGGCTGGGTGCCGGCTTCAAGCTGTTGACGCGCTTCCTGCCGCTCGGCCGAGGCACGGTCGTCCAGCGAGACGGCAGGGTGTTCGTCCGGTAGCGACGACGACGCATGGTGGCGAGAACCAGCGGATGACCGCTGGTTCTCACCTCAGGCCGTCGTCGGTTCCCGTCATGCTCGCCCCTCGGCGAGGTGGAGCGCGCTGGTCAGCCCCGCAGCGCGTCGGCGACCCGCTGCAGCGCGGCGATCCATCGGTCCGGAGCGGTCGCCTTGCCCTTGAGGTGCTCAGCCACCTCGGGGTGCGGCAGGACCAGGAAACGACCGTCACCGAGCGCGGCGACGACGTCTTCGGCCACCTCTCCGGGGGTCAGGACCGGACCGGCCGCCCGGACCGCGCGCCCGGCGATCCCCTGATCGGCCTCGCGGAGCAGCGCAGTCTCGACGCCCTGGGGGCACAGGGCGGCGACCTGGATCCCACGACCACCGTAGGTGATGGCCAGCCACTCGGCGAAGGCCACGGCGGCGTGCTTGGTGACCGTGTAGGGGGCGTCACCGATCATGGTGAGCAGGCCCGCAGCCGAGCAGGTGTGGACGAAGGCACCCGAGCCCCGGTCCAGCATGCCCGGCAGTGCCGCCCGCGCGGCGTGCACGTGGGCCAGCACGTTGACCTCGTAGCTGCGCTGCCACTGCTCGAGCGGAGCATCCACGCCCTCGCCCGTGCCGATGCCGGCGTTCGACACCACGATGTCCAACCCGTCGAAGGCGCTCTCAGCCGTGGCGACCATGGCGGTCACCGCCTCCGGGTCGGCCCCGTCCACGCTGTGGGCGATGGCCGGCGTCCCCGCGACCGCCAACTCCTCGGCCACCGCCGTCGCGCCGCCGCCGTCGAGGTCGGCCACGAGCACGCCCCGCGCGCCCGCAGCCACCAACGCCTTGGCGATGGCGGCTCCGATCCCACTGGCGCCGCCGGTGACCACGACGCTCGCGCCCTCGACCTCCACCGCCACCCCTCGCCGTCGCTGGCGGGGCACGGTAGCCGTGAGTCTCAGGCCAGCGGGAACAGGATGGCCAGCATCCATCCGAGGAGCACCGCCGTGGCGGTGCCCGCCGCCCACGGCCGCTGGACCGGGAGCCACACCGCGACCGCCACCGTCAGCAGGACCGGGATCAACGGCAGCAGCAGCACCAGGAAGCCCAGCCCGGGGACCACGCTCGCGGCCAGGGCGAACCCTGCGGTGGTCACGAGCGCCAGCAGTGCCCACCACGCCACCGCCCGCCAGCCCCGGGGTCCCTGCAACGTGGTGGCCAGGGCCACGGACCAGGGCAGCACCAGCACCACGAAGGCCACCAGCAGCACGGCGCGGCTCCCGCTCGGCAGGGCCGGGAGCCAGACCCGCGATCCGAGCGCCGGGAGGGCTGCCGCGAGCACCAGGACCAGCAGCGCCGCCCATCCGAGGTCGCGACCACCGGGGACCGGTGGGCGGGGCCCGAACCACAACCACACCCCGCCCGCGAGCAGCAGCCACACGGCCAGGACGGGCGCGACCAGCATCCCACCCAACCCGGCCAGTTCGACCGCCGCCCCCGCCACGGTCAGGACGACGGTCGCGGCGAGCGCACCGAGAGCCGCCCCGAGCACACCCCGACCCGTGGCCCTCCGTGCGACCAACGGGGCGACCAGCACCGGGGCCACCGAACGCCACAGCACCACCACGGCCAGCAGGTGCAGGGCCCACCATCCGATCGGCGGCACGCCGCGGCCGGCCGGGTCGGCGTCGACCTCGAAGCTGGCGGCGAACCATGCGATCGACCGGTCGTACATCTCGGGGCTGAACAGGATGCTGACGTGCTCCACCCCACCGATCACCGCGAGCTCGCGTCGCGGGGTCGCGGCGTCGGCGCCGGTGGGTCCCCCGGCCCGCTCGAGCAGGTCGCGGGCGTTGCCGACGAAGCGCGGCTCCCGCTCCCCCGCCAGCAGCAGCAGGTCGTCGGGGAGGACGGGCGTGACCTCGGCGTCGGTCGGGGAGACGGCCACCACGGCCGCGACCCGCTCCGGCGCGTCGAGCCCCGCCGTCATCACGGCACCGGAGCCCATGGAGTGGCCCAGCAGCCCGACCGGTCCCGCCCTGACCCCCTCGGTCTCGTTCAGCAGGTCAGCGGCCACCAGGACGTCGCGTGCGAGCCGATCGCGGCCGTCGGTGGGCAGCGACCGCTGGTTGGCGCCGTGGCCCGACAGGTCGGGCACGGCCACCGCGAACCCGGCGTCGGCCAGCGCCAGGGCCGTGGAGCGCATCAGCTGCCGCGACCCGGAGAAGCCGTGGGCGACGACCACGCCCGGCGCGTCCACCGCGTCCGGTGGGACCAGCAGGTCCACCGGGACGCCGTCACGCGCGACGGTGACCACCCGCGCTCCGGCGGTGTCGTCGAGCACCTGCCACCAGGCGGCGACGATGACCGCGGCGGCGAGCAGCGCCACCAGGCGTCGTGGGACGCCGATCCGCACCGGCCGTTCCAGGTCCAGGGGGGGGAGGTCGCTCATCGGGCCACCGGCGCTTCCATGGCGGTGACCAGCTCCTCGGGCAGCGCCACCGGTCGTCCCGCGGGATCGATCATCGCTGTCCGCACCCGCGCGCGGACGAGCACGCTGGCCTCGCGGTGGATCTCCTGGACGAACCGGGCCGAGGCGCGACGACGCTCGTGGAGCGTGCAGGTGACCGTCAACTCGTCACCCGCCGCCGCCGCGGCGAGGTAGTCCACCTCGATCCCGGCCACGACCAGCTGGGCGCCGGTCCGCCCGGCCAGCTCCAGCAGGTCGATGCCCCGGGCGGCGAGGTGGTCGATGCGTGCCACCTCGAGGTAGGTGAGGTAGACGGCGTGGTTGACGTGGCCGTAGGGGTCCAGCTCGTGGAACCTGACACGCAACCTCGTGGGCATGGTGGACCTCCCGGCCGGCCGTGGCCAGGGTGAGGCTAGGGCGACGGCCCGGTCCCCACGCGCCCCTATCCTCGACCACGTCCTGTGACGTCCGATCCGACCCAGGCGGCCCGTCGTGCTGAACCAAGCCCAGCTCATCACCTACGCGGATCGGCTCGCCGGCGACCTCCAGGGACTGAGGGCGCTCCTGACCGGCCCCCTGGAGGGTGCTTTCGGGGGCGTCCACATCCTCCCGTTCTTCGACCCCATCGACGGGGCCGACGCCGGCTTCGACCCCGTCGACCACCGGGCGGTGGACCACCGCCTCGGCACCTGGGGCGACGTGCAGGCGGTCGCGGCCACCCACCCGGTCATGGCGGACCTGATCGTCAACCACGTGTCCGCGCGGTCGCCGCAGTTCCAGGACTTCCTCGCCAAGGGAGCGGCCTCGGAGCACGCGGAGCTGTTCCTGACCCTGGACCGGGGGTTCCCCGACGGTGTCAACGAGGCCCTGCTCGCCAAGCTCTACCGGCCCCGACCCGGCCTCCCGCTGACGGCGGTGCAGCTCGGCGACCGGTCCAAGCGGGTGATGTGGACCACCTTCACCTCAGAGCAGATGGACATCGACGTCCGCTCGGCGGCGGGGACCGCCTACCTCGACTCGATCCTCGACCGGTTCGGCGAGAACGGCATCAAGGTGGTGCGCCTCGACGCCGTCGGCTACGCGATCAAGACCCCCGGGACCTCCTCGTTCATGACCGAGGAGACCTTCGACTTCATCGACGACCTGACCGCCCGCGCCCGCGCCCGCGGCATCGAGGTGCTGGTCGAGATCCACAGCTACTGGAAGCGGCAGCTGGCCATCGCCGAACGGGTGGACTTCGTCTACGACTTCGCCCTGCCCCCGCTGCTGCTGCACGCGCTGTACTCCGGCACGGCCAGCCGGCTGCGGCGGTGGTGCGAGGTCCGACCGCACAACGCGGTCACGGTCCTCGACACCCACGACGGCATCGGGGTGATCGACGTCGGTCCCGACACCGCCGATGTGACGACCAGCCCGGGGCTGCTCGACGCCGAGGAGATCGACCACCTCGTGGAGGGCATCCACGAGCGCAGCCACGGGACCTCGCGCCTCGCGACGGGGGCGGCGGCCTCCAACGTCGACCTGTACCAGGTGAACTGCACCTTCCTGGACGCCCTCGGCGGGGACGAGGGCGCCTACCTGCTGGCCCGCGCCGTCCAGGTGTTCCTGCCGGGGATCCCCCAGATCTACTACGTGGGGCTACTGGCAGGCCACAACGACGTGGACCTGCTGCACGCAACGGGGGTCGGGCGCGACATCAACCGGCCCTTCTACTCCGAGGCCGAGGTGGCGGCTGACCTCGAGCGGCACGTCGTCCAGCAACTGCTCGCGCTCCTGCGGTTCCGCAACCACCACCCGGCCTTCGACGGCACCTGGGCGCTGGAGCCGTCCGGTCAGGACGACGCCGTCCTCACGCTGCGCTGGAACGGCCACGGCGAGGTGGCCGCGCTCACCGTCGATCTGCGACGCCGCACGATCGAGGTGGTCTTCACCCTGCACGGACGCGAGCACCGGGTCGTCGACGTGGCCGACCTGCCCGACCCGCGCGCCCAGGGCTGACCACGCGACCTCACCCGCAGCCGGACCCGCGGCGGGCTGGCGGGCACCTCTCAGCCGCGGCGGGCCAGCTCGTGGCAGGCGATCGCGCCGGCGGCGGCGACGTTGAGCGAGTCGACCCCGTCGGCCATGGCGATCCGGGCGGTGGTGGTGGTGCCGGTCAGGGCGCTGGCGCTCAGTCCGGGCCCCTCGGCACCCAGCACCAGCGCCGTCCGGTCACCCTCGAGCACCAGCCGGTCGATGCGCGGGGCGGCGGTGTCCGGCGTGAGGGCGAGCGTGGTGAAGCCGGCACCGTGCAGGAGGTCCAGCGCGGCAGACGTCGTCTCGACCCGGGCGAAGGGCACGTGCAGGACGTGGCCCATCGAGACCCGGACCGACCGCCGGTAGAGCGGATCGGCGCAGCCCGGGGCGAGCAGGACCCCACCCACGCGGAAGGCCCGGGCGGTACGGAACAGCGTGCCGAGGTTCTCGTGGTCGTTGAGGCCCTCCAGGACGAGCGCCCGCCGGCAGCCCGCCACCAGCCGCGCTGGTGGGGTGGCGGCTCGCCGCACACCGCAGGCCAGGACGCCCTGGTGCAGGCGGAAGCGGACGAGTTCCTCCAGCAGCGCTCGGGTGACGACGTAGACCGGGGCCCGCGTCGACGCCAGCACCGCGGCCATCGCCTCGACCCGCTCCTCGGCCACCAGGAACGAGCGCACCGGGTAGGGCGAGGTCACCAGCGCCCGTACCGGGTTGGGACCCTCGGCGATCAGCACGCCGTGCTGGTGCTCGTAGCGCTTACGCAGCGCCGCGTCGGTCAACGCCGCGTAGTCACCGAGCCGCGGGTCGCCCACGTCGGTGACCCTGATCGGTCGGGGACCCACCACCTCGACGTCGGTGTCGTCGCCGGACGCAGCACCCGCAGCCACGCTCAGCCACCGTGCTTGCGCCGCCGCTCGTCGGCCTCGGACTGCGCCAGCGCCGCGGCCTCCTTCGGCGTCGGCGCGCCACCACCGAGGTGGGCGGGGAGCCACCAACGGTCCTCGGGTCCCGAGGGCTGCTGGGGGTAGCGCCGCTGGGCACGGTCGACGAGCTCGCCGATCGCCTCCATCAGCCGCTGGTGTACCTCCAGGGGGTCCTCGTCGGGGGTGTAGGCCACCGGCGGGCCGAAGTCGATGCTGACCGCCGTCCCCCGCGCCGCGGTGAACTCCCGGTCCTTGGTGAAGATGCGCTGGCTGCCCCACACCGCACCCGGGATCAGCGGGACCCCGTTCTCGATCGCCATGCGAGCGGCACCGGGGCGACCGGGCAACGGGACGAAGGACCGCGAGATGGTCCCCTCGGGGAACATGCCGACCACGTCGCCCTCGGACAGCGCGCGGCCGACCTCGCGCAGCGTGGCCTCGGTGTCACCACCTCGGTCGACGCGGATGTGGCGCATGCCGCGCATCAGCGGACCGGTGACGTTGTGGTCGAAGCCCTCCGCCTTCGCCACGAACCGCACCCGTCGACCCTGCTGGCGTGCCCCGTACCCGGCGAAGATGAAGTCGAGGTAGCTGACGTGGTTGGTGGCGAGCACCGCCGGGCCGACCCGTGGCAGGTACTCGGCACCGGTCACACGGATGTTCCAGCTCAGCAGCGAGAACATGGACACGCTGGCACCGACCGCCGTTGCGTACACCGGGTTCATCCGCACCTCGTCCTCCCCAGACCGGTGGCCGGCACCCTAGCGGCCCACCGACCAGGGACCGATGGCCCCTCCCGCGCGCTGGCGACGGCCTAGCGTGTCCCTGGCGGACCATCCGAACAGGAGCTCCCGCGTGCCGTGGACAGCTGACGATCTCCCCGACCAGCACGGTCGGACGGTGCTCATCACCGGGGCGACCTCGGGGCTCGGTGAGGCCGCGGCCGTCGCCCTGGCGACCCGGGGCGCCCACGTCGTGCTGGCCACCCGGTCCACCGAACGCACGGCCGCGGTGATGGACCGGATCCACCACCGCTGTCCCGCCGCGTCGATGGAGCACCTGCCGCTCGACCTCACCGACCTGGCCACGGTCGAGACGGCCGCCGAGACGCTCGCGACCCGGCACGGCCACCTCGACGTCGTGATGGCCAACGCCGGCGTGATGGGCGCACCCCTGCAGTGGACCGTCGACGGGTTCGAGCTCCACATGGGGGTGAACCACCTCGGCCACTTCGCGCTGGTCGGCCGGTTGCTCCCGCTGCTCGAGGCCGCGACGGATCCACGGGTGGTGGTGGTCTCCTCCAGCATGCACCGGATCGCGCGGCTGAAGGTCGACGACCTGAACCTGGAGCGGCGCCGCTACGAGCGTTGGACCGCCTACGCCAACTCCAAGCTCGCCAACCTCCTGCACGTGCTGGAGCTGCAGCGCCTCGCCGAGCTCGCCGGGAGCCCGCTGACCGCGGTCGGGGCGCACCCCGGGTACGCCGACACACCCCTGCAGGCCACGGGCCCGACCATGCAGGGCGGGCTGAGCGCCCTGGTCTACGGGCTGGGGACCCGGGTGAGCAACCTGCTGTTCGCCCAGCCCGCGGCCCAGGGGGTGCTCCCCCAGCTGTACGCCGGGACGGCACCGGCCCTGCCCGGTGCCTCCTACTGGGGCCCCGACGGGCCAGGGGAGCAACGCGGCTATCCTGCTCCCGCCGCCCGGTCGGCACGGGCCAAGGACCCGGCGTTGGCCGCCGCGTTGTGGCAGGTCTCCCAGGACCTGACCGGTGTCACCTACGACCTCGGGAGGGGAGCATGACCCCCGGCGATCTCGCCCTGCTGCGGCACGCCATCGACCTAGCACGGGAGGCTCGGGCGGACGGCGACCAACCCTTCGGCGCCCTGCTGGTCTCGGGTGAGGGCCAGGTGCTGGCCGAGGAGCGCAACAGCGTCGTGGCCGACCGGGACGTCACCGCCCACGCCGAGCTGAAGCTCGCCCGGTGGGCGTCGCGGGTACTGGACGTCGACGAGCGACGTCGCGCCACCGTCTACACCTCCGGCGAGCACTGCCCGATGTGCGCCGTGGCCCACGCCAACGCCGGGCTCGGCCGGCTGGTGTTCGCCTTCTCCAGCCGGCAGCTCTCCCAGCTCACCGGTGATCCCGGCTGGCGCCTGCCGGTCCGCGACCTGTTCGACCGCCGTGGACTGGACACGATCGTGGAGGGCCCCGCCACCGAGCTCACCGCCGAGGTGACCGCGCTCCACACCGACGTGTGAGCCGGACCGGCCACATCGGGGCCGGCGGAGCCACCCACACCCTCGGTGCAACTCACTGCGGCGCCACCAGGCTCGCGGCGACGGTCGCACCGAGCTCCCAGGCGGCGTCGAGGTCGCTGCGGTCCGGCGGTCCGGTCGACTCCAGGACCTCGACGACCGCCCGCCACTGAAGCCCGGTGGTGGCGGTGCGCCCCGACCGGACCGCGCCGGTCGTGTCGTCGTTGCCGTGGACGTACAGGCCGTAGGGGCGCCGACGGGTCGCCTCCAGGCAGGGGTAGTAGATCCGGTCGAAGAAGTGCTTCAAAGCCCCGGACATGTAGCCGAGGTTGGCCGGCGTGCCCAGCACGTACCCGTCGGCGGCGAGCACGGCGGTCTCCGGGCAGGTCAGGGCCGGCTCGAGCCGGACCTCGACCCCCTCGATGGCATCGTTGCGCGCCCCGTCGACCACCGCCTCCAGCAGCGCCTGCAGCGCGGGCGACGGGGTGTGGTGGACGATGAGCAGCGTGGCCATGGGTGGCGTCGCTCAGGGGGTGGCGGGGAGGTCGGCAACCGGGCGGGTCCAGCCGTGGCGGTCGGGGGCCTCTCCCCGCTGGAGCTGGAGCAGGGCGGTGCGCAGCCGTCGGGTCACCGGCCCGACCTGCCCGTCGCCGAGCGTGGTCCGCCGGCCGTCGTGGACCAGCGTCCCGACCCCCGCCAGCACCGCAGCGGTCCCCGCCAGCGCCGCCTCGCCGGGCCAGTGCAGCACCTCATCGAGGGACACGGGGCGCTCCTCCACCACGAGCCCGAGGTCACGGGCCAGCGTCAGCACCGAGTCGCGGGTCACCCCGTGCAGGAAGGAGCTGTCGAGCTGCCGGGTCACGATCCGGTGCTCGTCCAGCAGCAGGAAGTTCGCGGCGCCGGTCTCCTGCACGTCGCCGGCCGGGGCGAACAGGACCTGGTCGGCACCGTGCTCGGCCCGCGCCTGGCGGGTGACCCCCAGCGCCAGGACGTAGTTCGCCCCCGCCTTGGCTTCACCGAACGCCGGCGTGGTGCGGGGTAGCTCCGTCTCCACCTTGAGGGTCAACGGCCGGTCCCCGCCCGCGAAGTAGTCCCCGACGGGCGAGGCGAGGACGGCGAGCAGCGCGTCGGCCGACGGGCTCGCCGCCGCCCCGATGTTCGGGTCGGTCCCCAGCAGCAACGGCCGCAGGTACAGCGC
>PWEU01000344.1 GCA_003554005.1 Nitriliruptoraceae bacterium | reverse complement strand
GCTGGCGGCATCGGGACCCGCCGTACCGGCGACGCCTGCCGAGGTGTCGGTGTCACACATGGGACGCAGCCGCAGCCGCAGCCGCCGGCGCCGTGATCGTGTCGAGGTCGTGGGCCGGCAGCCCCAGCCCGGCGCGCTTCTCCTCCAGGTGCCTGCGGATCCATACCGCGGCGCGCTCCGGGTCGGGCTCGACCGCGAACCGCGCACCGACGACCCCGTCGAGGTCCTCGGCGAGCAGCTTGACCACGTTCATGCTGCCGAAGATCGGCGGTTGCACCCCGAGCACCGTCGAGATGCCGCTGGCCACCACGTAGGCGCCGATCGAGATCGCCTTCTCCGAGTACCACTCCGGCGCCGCGCCGGCGAGCGGCAGCTGGCTGACGTCGACACCGAGGTGGTTGGCCAGCGCGGCCGCCAGCACGATGATGCGGGTGTTGTCCACGCACGAGCCCATGTGGAGCACCGGTGGGATGCCGAGCGCCTGGCAGACCTCGCGCAGGCCCTCGCCCGCCATCTCGGCCGCCTCGGGGACCATCTGGCCGGCCTTGCCGTTGGCGATCGCCGAGCACCCGGTCACCAGCACGAGGATGTCGTTCTCGATCAGCCGGCGGGTCAGCGTGACGTGGCCGCCGTCCTGGATCACCTTGGGGTTGTTGCAGCCGACCACGCCGACCGCTCCGCGGATCTTGCCGGAAGCGATGGCGTCGACCAGCGGGTCCGGCGTCCCACCGAGCGCCGCGAGGATCGCCTCGACGGAGAACCCGGCCATCATCTCGACCGGCTCGGCCGTGAGCAGCACCCGGTCGGGGTTGCGGTTGCCGTAGGCCACGATGCCGCGCCGCACGATCTCCCGGCCGATCTCCAGCCCCCGATGGGGGTCGAAGGAGATGTGGGTCGCACCGGGGAACCTCGCCTTGTCGGCGGTGGAGATCACCTCGGTGTGGAAGCACTTCGCGATGTCGGTCACCGACGGCATGATGCACTGGTAGTCGACCACCATCGCATCCAGGGCGCCGGTCATGATGATCAGCTCCTGCATGAGGTGGTTGCCGGCCATCGGCACGCCCTTGCGCATCTGCAGCTCGTTGCCGGTGCAGCACAGGCCGACGAGGTTGATGCCCGTGGCGCCGACCTCCGTGGCCATCGCGACGAGCTCCTCGTCCTGGGCGGCCTGGACGATCACATCCGAGAGCAGCGGGTTGTGCCCGTGCAGGGCGATGTTGACCTGCGCGGCGTCGAGGACACCGAGGTTGACCTTCGACATCACCGGCTGCGGGATGCCGAACAGCACGTCGGAGAGCTCGGTGGCGACCAGCGACCCCCCCCACCCGTCGGCCAGGCTCGTGCGCAGGCCGTGGAGGAGGATGTTGGTGTAGTCGTTGTCCACCCCCATGTGGGTGCGGTGGAGCATCTCGACGTTCTCGCGGTCGATCCCGCGGGGGGTGACGGCGAGCTGCCGCCACAGCTCACGGCGGACCTCGGGCACCCGGTCGAGCAGGCTGATGGCGTCCTTGCGGGTCCCGAAGTCCTCCTGCAGGGCGTCGGCGAGGTCGCGGGCGATCTCCAGGGCGCTGCGCTCCTCGGTGGCGATCCCGAGCTCGGTGGCGAGCGCGTGGAGCTTGGCCTCGTCGCGGATCTCGTAGCCGGTGGTCTCCTCCTCGGCCGTGGCGGCGAACACCTCGAGGATGTCGCGCCCGTGGTCGGAGTGGGCCGAAGCGCCCGCGGCGATGCTGCGGCCGAAGTTGCGGGCGACGATGACGTCGGCGTCCGCGCCGCACACCCCGCGCTGGGGGCCCTCGCCGAAGGGGTCGATGCGGCACGGCCCCATGGAGCAGTTCGTGCAGCTCACCCCCAGCGAGCAGTAGCCGCACTGGGGCTGCTGGGCGCGCAGCCGGTCCCAGACCGTGGCGATGCCCTCCTCGCGGGCCCGCTCGAGCACGGCCCTGGCATCGTCGGCGATCGTCAGCGAGGTCGGTTCGGGAGGACGGCGGGTCGTGGTGCTCATGGCTCCCTGCTTTCGATCGTTGCCACCATCGTCGCCACCTCGGTGCCGAAGCTCCGCCACGCGGCGACCGAGGCGCTTGCGGTTCCGGTCCCGTTCCCATCGGTCGCCGATCCCACGGCCGATCCCACGGCCGCCAGGGTGCGGGTCGCACCCTCCGCCCGGCGCTCGGCGACGATCTCGTTCAGCTCCCCGAACACCAGCGCGTCGACCTTGCACGCCGAGACGCAGGCGGGTTCCTCCCCCTCACGCACCAGGTGCAGGCAGCCGTCGCACTTGGTGGCCACCGGGTGGCCGTTGCCGCTGGCGGCCGCGGGGTGGAAGGTGACCGCATCGAAGGGGCACGCGATGGCGCACATCGCGCACCCGATGCACCGCGCCTGGTCGACCAGCACCAGGTCCTCGTCCACGTCCCGGGTGATCGCCCCGGTCGGACACACCTGGAGGCACGGCGCGGGGTCGCAGTGCCGGCAGCGGTTCGGGTAGGAGGTGCCGATGGTGGGCCCCGCCTCGACGTGGACACGGGTGCGCGGCGGGGGGCGCTCGAACAGCGCGCCGATCGGGTCCTTGGACTCCGACGCCTCGACCGCGCAGGCGAACTCGCACTGGCGGCAGCCGATGCACCGGTCGGGATCGACGAAGACGGTCCTCACCATGGTCGCCCCCTGGTGACCGCGAACGGGACCAGGCGACGGCGACCACAGGGTCCGAGGGCCCACATCGGCGGCGAGGCGAACCCCGGCGTGCCCGCGACGGGTGTCGTACGGGCTCGTCAGGGAGCCGGCAGCCCGAGCAGGTTCCCTCCTCGCGTGCAGGTCGCGCAGTCGCGGCCCCGGTCAGGCTCCAAAGGTCACCTTACGCCCCGCCAGCCAGCGGAACCCGGGCCCTTGGTCCCGTGACCGCCGCTGCCGGCGCGTCACGAGGTGGGCGGGGTGGTGCTGCGCCGTGGCGGACGACAGTCGGATCGCAACGATGTGACCGCGAGGTGGTCGATTCGTTGCGATCCGGGCCAACGGGGCGGCACGACCCGCCGTGGCAGCGCTGGCGCTCGGCCCCCGGCTGACCCGGACGCCCCGCCGACCCGGATGCACCGCGTCACCGCGTCACCGACTCAGCGCAGGCGCTGCACGAGGGCGGGCAGGGCGTGCTCCGCGGGCCGGGCGAGGTGCCGGGCCGTCGGCAGGGTGGGCTCCGGGTTGATCTCCCAGACGCGGGCACCTGCTCGTTCGGCGAGCCACGGCAGGCTGGCAGCGGGTTCCACCTCGGCGGCCGTCCCGACCACGATGAGGTCGTCGCAGTCCCGGACGGCTACCTCCGCCCGCTCCAGCGCGGCCCGGGGGAGGAGCTCCCCGAAGAAGACGACCTCTGGCCGCAGTTGACCGCCACAGGACTGGCACCGGG
>PWEU01000115.1 GCA_003554005.1 Nitriliruptoraceae bacterium | reverse complement strand
GGTGGTCACGAGCAGCGTCTTGGCGACCCCGGGGACGCCCTCCAGCAGCACGTGGCCGCGGACCAGCAGCGCGGTCACGAGCCCGCTGATGACCCCGTCCTGTCCGACGATGACCTTGCCGATCTCCGCACGGACCCGCTCCAGCGACTCCCGGGCGCGCTCCGCCTCGGCGGCCGTCGGCACCGCTGGGCCCGGGGAGGACGGTGGGGCGGGCGGGCCGTCCGGGTCGGAGGCGGCTGCGGGTGGGGTGCTGGACATGGTCGGCCTCATCGGGTCGCGATCGGTGGGGACGGTGGGGGCGGTCACGTCGGGCCGGTCGGCTCCGACGGGGCGCGGGTCAGGTCGGCACGCAGGCGCCGACCGGCGGCGGCCACCGCCACCAGGCCCGCGTCGTCACCCACCTTGCCCGGGAGCAGCGCCACCTCGGCGTCCTGCTCGGCGACGGCGCTGCGCCGCAGCACCTCGTGGAGCAGGGTCGCAGGTGCGGCGTCGGGGGCCAGCCCGAGGGCCCGTGCGACGGTGCGACGGTTGCCCCGTCGCAACCGCTCGGCGGCGTCGGCGCGGTCGCCCGCCCGCTGGAGCAGCCCCGCCAGAGAACGGACCAACTCCGCGCTCGGCAGCACCGGCGGCAGCGATTCGGTGACCACCACCCCGTCGCGGCGGCCCTGCCAGACCACCGCGAGCAGCAGGGCGAGGACGAGCAGCGCGAGCAGCTGCCACACGCCGTCGGGGACCAGCGCCAGGAGGCCGCCCTCGGTCGCGGGGACCTCGTCGGGGCGGGGGATGACGACCAGTTGCGCTCCCGGGGCGGGCCCGAGCAGCGCGGCGGCCAGCACCGCGTTGTCCGCCTGGTCGAGCAGCCCGTTGGTCAGCGGCGCCGCGCTGCCGAGCACGATCACCGCGCCCTCTCCCCGCGCCGTGCGGACCAGCCAGGCGCCCTCCTCGCCGATCGCGAAGCACGCGGTGGCGCCGTCGGGAACCTCGAAGCCCTCCCAGGCGCTGTGCAGGACCTCGCCAACCTCGGGGAGCAGGTCGCAGTCCGGGGCGCGGGCGCTGCGGCCGAACAGCTGGTCGCTGCCGACCGGGGCCAGGTCGTGCAGCGGCGAGCCGGGGTCGGCGACGACGAGCTCACCGCCGTCCTCGACCCACTCCGACCACGCCGTACGGGCGTCATCGTCGAGCCGGTCCACGGGCAGCAGCGCCCGGGTCCCCACGTCGTCGGGGGGTGTGAGGGCGACCGTCACGTCGACGTCGAGCTCCTCGAGCACCTCGACGACCCCCCGCAGACCGTCGGGGGCCACGCTGTCGGGATCGAGCGGGAGGCCGTCGACGGGCGGGCCGAGCAGGAACACGCTCAGCACCAGCGCCAGCAGCCCGACCGCTCCCAGCAGCAGCTGGACGGTGCGGGAGCGACGGGTCGCGGCCCGGGTGGCAGCCGTGGTCAGCTCGCTCACGCCCCCACCCCCACCTGCGTACCGGCGGCGGTGCGGGCAGCCGCTGCCAGGGCCTCGCCCGCCACCTCGAGGTCGTCCGGGGTGGCTGGCTCGTCGCCGAACACCACCCGCTCGACCCGCTCCCCCGCCGCGGCGAGCACCGGAGCGAGCGCGGGTGCGGCCCGGGACAGCTCCCGGTCGAGCTCCCGGATGGTGCGGCCGGGCACGTCCTCGATCAGGCCGCGCTCCAGCAGGGTGACCACCGCCGCGGCGTAGCGGGCCCGCAGGGCTGCCTCGAGGTGGCCCGCCGCCAGGTGCGCCTCGGCCTCGGCCTGCCAGGACGCGGCCGAACGGTCGCTGCCCGGCAGCGGGACGACCCGGTCGCCGCGACCTCCGAGGCTCGCCCCCCGCGTCGCCCGCCAGACCACCAGCCCCAGCACGACGAGCCCCACGACGGCGATCGCCCATGCCAGCGCCGGCGTGCCCCCGATGGCGCCGAGGGCATCGCCCAGCGCCGCCCCGATCGTGTCGACGATCCGCTGGAGGGTGCGGCGCACGATCCCGACCTCGGTGTCGCGGTAGGGCGGCCCTCCGACGATCCGTTCGGCGGTACGGCGCACCAGGTCCGGGTCGTGGACCAGCCCGGCCAGCAGCGGCAGGCGAAGCGCGCCGTGCCAGCGCATCGGCGCGCGACCAGGGTGCGGGCGCATCAGCGCGCGACCAGGGTGCGGGCGCATCAGCGCGCGACCAGGGTGCGGGCGCGGTGGCGGAGGTCCACGGCCTCCCAGCGGACCCGGACATCGAGGTAGACGAGCAGCGCGGCGGCAGCGCTCACGGGCACGCTCAGGATCTGGCCGGCCGTCTCCCCCAGCGCCTCGATCGCCCAGCCGCCCGTCGGTGCCACCTCGGAGAGCAGCAGGAAGGGCAGTTGCAGCGCCAGCGCGAGGATCAGGGTCACGACCCCGACCAGGAGGCTGATCCACGCGATCCTGAGCGGCTGCCGGGTGAACACCCGGACCGCACGGCCGAGGGTGGCCAGCGGCCCCTGCCGCTCCACGACGGCGACCGGGACGACCAGCGAGATCAGCGCCACGAAGGAGGCGATACCCAGCAGGTAGAGGGGCAGCACCACCAGCACCATGACCAGCACCCCGAGGATCGGGATCACCAGCAGGACGACGCTGCCGATCGCCAGCGCGATGGCCGCCGCGATGCCGAGCGCGCCCAGGAGGAAGGAGGCGATCAGCGTCGGCAGCAGGACCCGGAAGGCCAGGCCGAGGGGTGAGGTGACCTGTCTCTCCTCACCCCGGTCGACGGCCAGCAGCAGAGCCACGACCCCGGCCGAGGCGACCAGCGACAGCAGGTAGCCGAGCAGCCCGCTGACCAGGTTGGTGAGCACGAGCGCGTTGTCGGCCGGCGCGGCCGCGAACACGTCGAGGTCGACGATCGCGCTCAGGCCGCCACCAACGACGCTGGGCGCCACCCGGGACAGCACCAGGTTGGTCATGAACTGCAGCGGCCCGATGATGACCAGCACGATCACCGCCGCCGGCGCGAACACCGCCCGGAAGGTCCGGAAGGCCCCGTCGAGGACGTCTGCCACGGTGAGACGACGCAGCGGCAGCAGGTGCCCAGCGAAGGGCATCGGCACGCCACCCCCTGCCCCATGATCGGACCGCTTCGGGGCAGCGATGGCGCTGGGAGGCGGCGGTGCCACCGAGGTGCTCCTCGTCGTCCGGGGCGCTGGCTAGGGTGCCGGGCACGGACAGCGCCCGCCGACCCCCCACAGCCCCTCAGGCCAGGGCGACGGACGGTAGCGACCTGGGAGGGACGGGGTGGCACAGGAGGTCCGCGGACCGCAGCGAGAGCCCCGAGCCAAGCGCGAGGCGCCGGTGTGGCTCCAGCGTCCCGGTGACCGCCTGGCGCAGGCGCTGTCGGCCGTGGGGCTGGAGCGCTGGGCGCGGCTGGCGGCGACGCTG
>PWEU01000415.1 GCA_003554005.1 Nitriliruptoraceae bacterium | reverse complement strand
TCGGTCCGGGCCGCGATGTAGCCGAGCAGCGTGGTGGGGGAGGAGGTCACGAAGGGCGGGTTGTGGTGCTCGCCGCTGGCGAAGACGTCGAGCCCGACCTCCTCGGCCTTGAGCGCGATCGCGACCATGGCCTGGATGCGCTCCGCCTCGGTGGGTGCGCGGCCGGTGGTGGGATCGGGCGTGATGTCGCCGACGGAGAAGACGCCGAACTGCATCGGGGCTCCTTGCGCTCGTGAGAAGTTGCACTTGCAACGAAACTCTGACGATACCCGGTCCGGCGTCGGTGGGCCAGGCGCGGTGCGCGAACCGATCGGCCTCCCGCGCGTGCTCGGCTGGGTGTGTCGGTGGGTCGGGGTGGGTTGGTGGTCAGGGGTGGCCGGTTTCCGACCCCGTGGCGCCTTGGTGGGGGGTGCGGGGTGGGTTGGCGGTCAGGGGTGGCCGGTTTCCGACCCCGCGCGGCGACGAACGACCCCGCGCGGACCCGCGCGGCGACGAACGACCCCGCGCGGCCCCGCGCGGCCGCTCCCGACCGGACGAGCCTCGCCGATCACCGCAGGACGATCAGCGACAGCACCGACACCGCGATCACGTACCAGGCGAACCGATCGATCCCAGCCCGGCTGACGAGTCGGACCAGGAAGGCGATGGCGAGGTAACCGGAGATGGCCGCCGCGGTGATACCGATCAGCAACTCTGAGGTGGTGACGGTCTCGAGGTCGTCGACGCGTGGCAACTGCACCACCGCGGCGCCGGCGATGGCCGGCAGGCCGAGTAGGAAGCCGAAGCGGGTCGCCGCTGGTCGCGACAGGCCTGCGCCGATGCCTGCGGAGATCGTCATGCCCGAGCGGGACATGCCGGGCAGCAGCGCCAGGGTCTGGAAGAGTCCGACGATCAGCGCCTCGCGCACGCCCATGCGTTCCACCGTGATGGCGCCGGCCACCTGGTCGGGGTCCGGTCGCCCGCCGCCGTCCCCGCTGTCCGCGCCGTCCCCGCTGTCCGCGCCATCCCCGCCGTCCCCGCCGTCCCCGCGGACCCCGGCGAACCCGCCGTCGCCATCGACCGGGTCCGGGATGCGCGCGTGGCGTCGCAGTTGGCGTTGGTGGAGCCGTTCACCCGTGAGCAGCACCGTTGCGGTGAGCAGCAGCAGCAGCGCGGTGGCGGTCGGGGAGGAGAACACCGACTCCACGGCGTCGTCCAGGGTGAGGCCGGCCACCGCCACTGGCAGGCTGGCGAGCACCAGCAGGCCGAGCAGACGCCGGTACATCGTGCGCTCATCCGAGGGGGAGCGCGTGGTGACGGCCCGGGCGATCCCCCACAGGTCGGCTCGGTAGTAGACGACCAGGGCCAGCAGGGTGCCGAGGTGGAGGGCCACATCGAAGGCCAAGCCGTGCCGCTCCCACCCGGCCAGCGCCGGGACCAGGACCAGGTGGGCGGAGGAGGAGACCGGGATGAACTCGGTCAGTCCCTGGACGATGCCGAGCACCAGCGCCTGCACCCCCCCCGCCGCCTCGGCCATGCTGCCCTGCCTCCCGACCGGGTGGTCCTGGTGCCCGGTGGCGCGGACGGTATGCGCTCGAGGAGCCGGCGACGGCACGCCGCCGCCGGCTGGAGCCGCAGGTCGGGCTCAGGCGTCGATGGTGACGTCGCGGCCCTTCCCGAAGGCGATGTGGCCGGCGATCTCGGCGGCGGCGTCCTTCGGCGTCGGGTAGTGCCACGCCGCGTCGGCCAGCACCTGCCCCTCGCCGACCAGGTCGAGGTAGTGGGCCTCGCCCTTCCAGGGGCAGTGCGTCCGGGTGTCGCTCTCGCGCAGGAGCGCACGGTCGACGCTGTCGGGCGGGAAGTAGTGGTTGCCTTCGACGACGACGGTGTCGTCGGAGCTGGCGATGACGTGGCCGTTCCAGTTCGCGGTGGGCATGACGGAGCTCCGTGCTGGGGGATGGGCGATGCGGTGCGTGTCGATGGGCTACGGAGGTGGGAACCGCCGCGGACGTCGCGAACGTCCCTCGGGTGCGGCCACGCCAACGGCGGCCGGCCGCCGCGACGACCATCTCGTCCGGATCGGGTGATGGCGCGGGCCTGCGCGCGTGGCATCCTGCCCCCGCGATCCCGGCCTGGTCAGGCCGGTCGCGGACAGCGAGACGAGTCGGGCGGGGTAGCGAGAGGACGCGTGATGAGCAGCAAGGAACCCGGCAAGGGCGGGAGCTTCACCGAGGGCTCGGTGGCCATGGGTGATCGCACCGTCAGCATCAAGCTGATCATCGGGGTCCTGATCCTGGTCGGCGTGACCTTCTTCGTGTTCCAGAACACCGAGGATGTCGCGCTCACCTGGCTGTTCTTCAGTTTCGTGATGCCGTTGTGGGGCCTGACGCTGGTCCTGTTCGGCTCCGGGATCCTGATGGGCTGGGCGCTGCACGTGCGGCGTGTGAAGCGGCGCGCGAGCTGATCGGGCCACCTCGCCGGACGGGGGTGTGGGGCGTCAGGAGCTGATGACCTCGTCGCGGGGCCCGGCGACCGGGCGGTCAGGTCGTCGCCGCGGCCAGCAGCCCCAGCGCGTTGGTCGCCCAGTGCGCCAGCACCGGTGCGAGGAGGCTGCCGGAGCGCCAGCGCAGCCACGTGAACGCGAGCCCGCCCACGGTCGTGATCGCCACCCCGCCGACGATGGCGGCCAGGCCCGCGGGCGTGGTCGGGGCGATGCCGTTGAGCTCCAGGCTGACGGCCGTGGGCGCGATGTGCCACAGCCCGAAGACCAGGATGCTGGCGAGCACCGCGACCTTCGCTGGACAGCAGCGCAGGAAGACGGCCAGGAGCACACCGCGGAACGCCACCTCCTCGAACACGGCGGTGCCCAGCGGGATCCGGACGAGCGTCGCAGCAGCCAGCGCGGCACCCCCGAGCTGGGCTCGCTCGTCGGCCAGCAGCGAGGACACGGCCGGGAGCACCTCCGCGAACGCGACGCCGATGGAGATCACGACCGTGATGGCCGCCACAGCCCCGGCACCCCAGCGCAGGCCGTCGCTGACGCGCTCGCGTGCGAGGCCGAGCGCTGCCGCCCCGAAGCCGGCGCGTTGGGCGGCGACGAGCAGGCCTCCGGTGAGGAGCAGGTTCCGGAGGGTGTAGGCGGTATCGCCGATCAGCAGGTTGGCGATCAGGCTCCACAGGATCAGGCCCGCGCTGACCGCCAGGGCTGCCCGCAAGGAGGGCCGTCCGCTGGGTCTCGGTCCCGGCATCGAAGCGCTCGTGGTCCCCATCACCGTCTCGGGTCGGGTCGCAGTGGGGGCACCCGCACGTCCTCGTGGCGCTGCGTCCCGCGTCGACCCGGTCAGCCTCGCTCGGGTGCGTCGGATCCCGGCCGGGCCAGGTGCCCCGTCCGCACGGTACGTGGTGCGGCGGGAGGCGGGCTCGGCCCCTCAGC
>PWEU01000016.1 GCA_003554005.1 Nitriliruptoraceae bacterium | reverse complement strand
GCCGGCATCATCGACAAGGCGTGCGGGGAGGGGCTGATGCCCGGTGCGGTCGCCACGCTCGCGGCGATCGGGATCGCCCCGGTCGGTGAGGACCTCGTCGGGATCCGCTACCTCGCCGGGCGCCGGGCCGTCGAAGCAACGTTCGGCAGCGGGCCCGGCCGCGGTGTCCGCCGCACGAGCTTGCACGCCGCGATGCGGTCCGCGGCCGAGGCCTCCGGGATCCAACTCGAGCAGCGGCACGGACGCCAGGTCCGGCCGACACCCGACGGCGTCGTGGTGGACGGTCAGCGCTTCCGCTACGTCGTGGCCGCCGATGGGCTCCACTCTCCGGTCCGACGCCTGCTCGGGCTCGACGGGCGCCCGTCGCCGCGGCGGCGCTATGGCCTGCGACGGCACTACCGGCTCGCGCCGTGGACGTCGCATGTCGAGGTGCACTGGGCCGAGTCGGTCGAGGCCTACCTCACCCCCGTGGCCGCCGACGTCGTCGGCGTCGCGCTGCTGACCTCGGAGCGAGGCTCCTTCGGTGAGCATCTGGCCCGGTTCCCGTCGCTGCAGGCGCGGCTGGGTGGCGCCACGCCGCTGGGCGAGGTCCTCGGAGCCGGGCCACTGCGGCAGCGGGCCCGGTCCCGGGTGGCCGGACGGGTGCTGCTCGTCGGCGACGCCGGCGGGTACGTCGACGCGCTCACCGGTGAAGGCATCGCCATGGCCCTGGCGCAGGCGCGTGCGGCCGTCGCCGCGATCGTGGACCAGGACCCGATGCGCTACGAGCACGACTGGCACACCATCACGCGGCGCTACCGCCTGTTGACCGCCTCCCTGCTCCGCGCCACCCAGTTCCATCCGATCCGGCGCGCGCTGGTCCCGACCGCCGAGCGGCTGCCCGGGGTTTTCGCGGCGGCGGTCAACGCCCTGGCGAGGCCGGCATGAACACCGAACGGATCATCCTCGTCGACGAGGCCGGCAACGCGGTCGGCTCGGCCCCCAAGGTCACGACGCACCACGCGCAGACGCCGCTGCACCTGGCGTTCTCCTGCTACGTGTTCGACCGCGCCGGCCGGCTGTTGCTGACGCAGCGGGCCCACCACAAGCCGACGTTCCCCGGCGTGTGGACCAACAGCTTCTGCGGCCATCCGTCACCGGGTGAGGACCTGTTCGAGGCCCTGGAGCGCCGGGCCGAGCAGGAGCTCGGGTTGCAGGTCGAGGCGCTCAGCCTGGCCCTCCCGAGGTTCCGCTACGCGGCGACCGGGGCCAACGGCGTGCGCGAGAACGAGCTGTGCCCGGTCTTCACGGCGATAGCCAGCTCCGAGGTCACCCCGGACCCGTCCGAGGTGGCCAGCGTGGAGTGGGTGCGCTGGACCCTGCTCCGCGACGAGGTGCTCGCCGGCGAACGAGAGATCTCGGTCTGGTGCGCCGCCCAGGTCGCGGAGCTGGCCGCCCGCGAGCTGGCCGACGGCACGTTCCCGGCGGCCGCACCGGCCGACCTGCCGCGGGCCGTCCGCCCAGCCGCGTCGTGACGTCCCGGCGTCGTCGTGCGCCGAGGAGGCCGGTCACACGCGCTGGGCATGCCGGCCACCGACCCGGCACCATGCGCGTGTGGACCCGAGCTTGGCGCAGGACCTGCTGACCCTCCTCCAGACGCGTCGGCAACGCGCGCTGCGACGCTGCGATGCCCTCAGAGGCGACTTCGACGACATCGTGGAGCGTTCGTCGGAGGCCGCCCGCGATGACGAGCACGACCCCGAAGGCGCGACGGTCGCCTTCGAGCGAGCCCAGTTCGCCGCGCTCCTCTCCGCAGCCGAGCAGGAGCTCGTCGACGTCGACCGTGCCGTCGAGCGTGTGCGGTCCGGGATCCATGACCGCTGCGAGACCTGCGGCGGCGAGGTGCCGCCAGAGCGACTACGCGCCCGTCCCGCAACGCGCACGTGTGTCGGCTGCGCCCGCACGGACAGGGGACCCTGACGACCCGACGCCGGCCCCGGCGGGCCGAGCAGCGGTGGCCAGCACGATCACTCGGGCGTGGCCGCTCGCGGAGGCAGTGGCTCGACGACGTGCCGGCGACGGTGGGCGTAGACGATCGAGGTGCGCACGTCGATGACCTCGGAGCGGGCGGTGAGGTGGTCGATGACGAGGCTGTAGAGGGCGTTGGTGTCGGTGACGCCCACGTGGAGGATGACGTCCTCGTGGCCGGTGACGAGGTAGGCGTCGAGCACCTCGGGGAGGCCGGTGGCGTAGGCGAGGAACGCGTCGATGCGGTCGCGGGTCGGTGGCCGGATGCGCACGGAGACCAGTGCCTGGACCTCGCGCCCGATGGCCTGGAGGGATGCCTCAGCGTGGTAGCCGGTCAGGATCCCTCGCCGATGCAGGGTGCGGACACGTTCCAGGGCCGTGGAGGGGGAGACCCCGGCCCGTCGCGCGAGCTCGCGGTTGGTGATGCTGGCGTCCGCCTGGAGCTCGCGCACCAGGGTCTGATCGATCGCGTCCATCGGTCGCCTCGCTCCGGCGCCGCTCGAACATCGTGCGGCCCGCCAAGCCGTGGGATGTGCAACACAGTAGCGGTCGACGCTGCATCCGAACGTGACGACGTGGACTCGGGTATGGGTCGTTGCGGCGCCCGTCGGCTGCGGACAGCCGTTCGCGGGCTGTCGTCGTTCGTGCACCTGCCGGGCGCCGTGACCGAACCGAGGACGTCCAGGCCTCGTCGATCAAGGCCGAGGCCGAACATCGTGCGGACCTCCTGGAGGCCTGAGCATCGCTCGCGACACTGGTCCTCGTAGCTTCCAGAGGAAAGGCGCGCAGATGCAGACCGTGAAGGCAACTCCCACGATGGACAGCCCACAGGCGCAGCGCGCGGAGCTGGGCGACCTCCTGCAGCGCTTCGAGACCACACAGCGCGACGAGTTGGCTGCACTGTGTGGGAGCGCGGGCGACTCGATCCAGCGCCTCGCCGACCGGGGACAGGTGCCCAGCTACCTCGTCGTCGAGCCGCAGGACCCGGCCCCCGTGGTCGAGCGCACCCTGCTGGCGGTGCTGCGCCGGCTCACGATCGCGCGCAGCTGACCTGAGTCCGCGGCTCCCGTCCGGCACCCTTCCTGGGGGCCGATCCACACCCCGCTGCGCCTCGTCCGGCTCGCCATCGCGGCGCGCGAGCTCGACCACCTCGATCGCGGCTTCGGAGCTGGTCTCGCGCTGGCCATGTACCGGCGTCACCGGCGGCTGGTTCGCTCTGTAGCAGCGTGCACCTGACGCCAACGCTCTGAGTTTGATCCCCGTCCGAGGTCGCCGAGGTCACATCGACCGACTGGCCAACGGCGACAGGATCTCCTGGGCTCGCCGCCCGCGGTCCTGGTCCAGCTCACCGCTGGCGATCCATCCGTCGATCTCCTCGATGATGTCAGCGGCGTCCTCCGGACGATCCTC
>PWEU01000318.1 GCA_003554005.1 Nitriliruptoraceae bacterium | reverse complement strand
GACAGCGAGGCGTACCAGGCCGCCAACC
Source organism: Nitriliruptoraceae bacterium (assembly GCA_003554005.1). Classification (GTDB taxonomy): domain Bacteria; phylum Actinomycetota; class Nitriliruptoria; order Nitriliruptorales; family Nitriliruptoraceae; genus T1Sed10-7. The sequence continues at coordinate 3,416 of PWEU01000318.1, read as the reverse complement.
CCTCGACCTCCGGAGCCTCGTCGAGCAACTCGAGCAGGTCCTCGCGACGGTGGTCGGGCACCTGCAGGACCCCGGAGGAGGGCACCGGCCCGGCGGGGGTGAGGATCAGCCACACCAGGAGCGCATCGCCGATCGAGACGGACCGGCTGAGGCTGACGTCCGCCACCTCGGTCCGCTCTCCGGTCGTCAGGTCCAGCAGCGTCAGCCCGCGGCCCCGTGCCACCTCGACGACCTCCTGGACCGAGGCGCGGGTGTCGGACCAGGCCCGCAGCAGCTCGAGTTCGTCGGCCGGGAGCAGCGCGCCCCGCAGGTCGCACAGGTCCACGAGCAGCTCACCCTCGAACAGGGCCAGGTTGACGATGACGACGTCGTCCATCGCGGCCGGGACCGTCGGGGCCGCGCCGGCGAGCCCGGCGGTGTCGACCAGCACGTCCTGGCCCACGGGCGAGGTGATGAACCGCACGATCTTGTGCCAGACCCAGTCGAGCCGGTCGTTCAGCGGCCAGCCGTTGGAGCGCTGGCAGCAGACCTTGTACTTGCGCCCCGAGCCACAGGGACAGGGGTCGTTGCGACCGGCCGCGGCGGGACCCGGACGGGCGTAGCGTGCCAACAGCTGCCGGGTGCCGTCCAGGCCAGGTCCCTCGACCCGTTGCAGCTGGGTCAGGGCTGCACCGGCCCGACCCCGGTCGTCGAGGTAGCCGGCGAGTGCCATGGTGGCCTCGAGGTGGTCGGGGTCGAGCTCGAGCGCCCGTCGCAGCAGCGGCTCGGCACCGGCGTGGTCGTCGGCGGCCAACTCGAGGGTGCCGGCGCGCAGCCAGGCGGCGTTCGCTTGGGCGTGGCGGGGCCCGAGGCGGGGCTCGAGCACCGCCACCATCTCGCCGAGGGCCATCGCCCGCAGGGCGTGACCGGCGACCACGTCCTCCAGCAGCACCAGCGCCAGTTCCTCATCGCTGAGGAGACGGCCGATGGCCGCGGGCAGCCCGGCCAACCAGCGGTCGTCGCCGTCCTGCGCGGCGGTCGCTTCCCCGCCGTCACCGCCCGGCTCGACGGTGGCGGTCGCGGGTTCGGTCATCACCGATGCGAACAGCTGCTCGGGCGTCGGGACCTCCCCGCCCTCCCCGGCGAGGCGCTCGCGGAGCGCGTCGGTGAGCCGTTCGATGGTGGCGCGGACCGCGTCGTGGACCAGCCGGACGTCGGCCATCTCGTCGTCGTCGAGCCCGTGGTCGTCGCGGAGGTGGTCCTCGATGTGGGCGAAGGGGTCGTAGGGATCGGGGTCCGGCTCGTCGTCGGCGAGCACCCGGTCGTCGACCACCCGCAACCCGCCGGCCGCCAGCAGCTGTGACAGGGGGGCGTGGGGCTCGCTCAGCAGCCGCGGGTACCGGCTGCGGGCCTCCATCACCAGCTCGACGACGTCGACCGGCACCGGCTGACCACGGAGCAGCTCGTGGACCTCGGCCAACCGGTCCGCGGTGCGCTGGTCCACCATCGGCACCTCCTGCTGACCGCTGACCCGACAGCGGTCACCGACGAAGGTCAGCACCACCACGAGGGCATCTGGGAGCCACCCATCCGGCCCGGTGAGGTGCTCCCGCGAACGCACCACCGGGGAGCCGTCCTCGAGGTGCAGGACCAGGTCATCGTCGAGCAGCATCTCGACCGGATCGACGTCCTCGCCCAGCGCCAGCCGGCCGTCGTCGCGCTCCTCGTCGGTGAGCACGTGGGTGAGGGTGAGGCCGTCGAGGTGGTGGGCGAGGTCGCACAGCCGCTGGTCGGCCAGAGGGAAGGCGCAGAACCCCTCCTCGGGCTCGTCCAGCAGCAGGTGCCACAGCTCGGCGGGGGCCGGCACCTCGTCCGGGGCGACGTCGTCGAGGTCGGCGAGCTCCTTGGCGAGCTGCGCTGCGGTCAGCGGCCCGAGCCGCCGCAGCAGCTGCTGGGAGTTCGCCCGGAGGCTCGCTTCGTCCATATGGCCCACCTCGTCGTTGGTCGTCGGGCCGCGTCGTCGGGCCGCGTCGTCGGGCCGCCTCGTCCGGCCGCCTCGTCCGGCCGCGTCATCGGCAGGGTGCGACCCTACTGAGCCACGGCGGGCTGGACGACCATCGGCCCGGTGGCTGTGGATAGCTCCTGCTACAGTATGCTCATGGTCAAGGACAGGCGACTCCAGGTGCTCGTCGAGGACGAGCAGTACCGCGCGCTCGATGCGGTCGCTGCCGAGCGGGGCGTCTCGGTCGCCTCCATCGTCCGCGAGGCGCTCGGCCGGTACCTCCAGGCCGGACCTGAACAGACCCGTGAAGCCGCGGAGCGGATCCTGTCGGCGGCGCCGATGCCGGTCGGTGCACCGGCGGAGCTGCGCGGCGAGCTCGAGCGGCTGCGCGGGCGTCGCGGATGATCCTGCTGGACACGACCGTGCTGGTGTACGCCGTCGGCGCCGACCATCCACTGCGCACGCCAGCCCGCCGCCTGGTCACCAGCATCGGGGCCGGTCGGGTCGCTGCGACGACCACACCAGAGGTGATCCAGGAGTTCACCCACGTCCGAGCGCGGCGCGAGGGCCGGGATGACGCCGTCGCGCTCGCGCGCGAGTTAGTCACGCTCCTGACCCCGCTCACACCGGTGACGCCGAACGATCTGACAGCCGGGCTGGAGGTGTTCGCACGGGCACCGTCGCTGGGGTGCTTCGACGCCGTGCTCGTCGCGGTGGCGCGACGGCTACGGGCCGCACTGGTCTCCGCCGACCGCGGGTTCGAGTCGGTCCTCGGCGACAACGTGCTCGCGCTCGACGGCGAGCCGCTCCGGGAGCTGACCTGAGCAGGTCGGACGACGTTCGCCGTAGGTGTGGACCGCCAGGAGGCGTACGGTTGCGCGCGCACCTCGCGTCGCGAGTGCTCACCGACCACCCCCGTTGACCGCACCGGAGCCGCGATGATCTCATGGCACCGCCACCTCGAGCCCCTCGACCAGGGACCGCAGACCTGGACCTCCCGCGAACAGGTCGAGCAGGTGCTGGCAGGCGAGGAGGTCCAGCTCGCCACCGCGACCACGATCAAGGACGTGTGCGATGACGGTCACGTGCACACCGACGTGAGCATCGGGCTGCTCACGCCCACGCGACTGCTCCACGTGGTCGCCGGAGACGCGCAGCACGTCACCGACGAGCACGAGCTCGGGCTGCAGTGCGCGGTGACCTCCGTCCCGCTCAGCGCGATCACCGACGTGGCCGTGCTGTCCTGGGACCAGCAGGGCACCCCGGCGGTGGAGGTCCGGGTCTCCCGCGCCGGTGGGGCGTGGCAGGCCATGGGCGACGTCCACGACTGCGGGGACCCCGAGTGCGACATCCCTCCCGGCTCGATCCAGCTCGAAGCGCGGGCCGACGGCGTGGTCCTGTTCGCAACCGCCGAGCAGGCCAGTGAGCTGCTGCG
>PWEU01000287.1 GCA_003554005.1 Nitriliruptoraceae bacterium | reverse complement strand
CGTGCTCGTAGGCGCTGACCAGCGTGAGCCTGGTGGCCACCTCGGTGTCCCCACCGATGATCCGCGACGCCGGCCCACCGACCAGGGTCGGCGCCACGGTCAGGAACACCTCGTCGATCCGACCGCCGGCGAGCATGACCTGGTTGAGGCGTGGACCGCCCTCGCACAGTACGCGGCGAAGACCGAGTTCCGCCAGGGCCGTGATGATCGTCGCGGCGTCGAGGTCGGTGTCGGCGACCACGTGCACCTCGGCACGGTCCTCGATGGCGGCGAGCACGCCACGGTCCGCACCCTGCGAGGTCAGCACGATCGGGGGCTCCGCCGGCTCGGAGAACACCTCGAGGTCGGGAGCGAGCCGCCCCGAGGCGGTCACGATGGCGAGCCGTGGTGCGTGCCGCAGCCCTCGGGCCCGGCGGTCGGCCTGCCGCTCGGCGCTGCCGGTCAGGGGGACGTAGCCCTCGTCCCGGACGGTACCGGCGCCCACCAGGGACACGTCGTTGGCGCCTCGCAGCCGGGACAGCGCGCGTAGGTCCGCCTCGCCCCCGAGCCCGCCCGAGAGGCCGTCGACCGCGACGGCGCCGTCGGCGGAGGCGACCATGCACAGCGCGACGTGCGCGCCGCGGCCGGGCGCGGGGTCGTCCAGGGTGAGCCCCGCGTACAACTCGTCGAGCGTCGAGGTCCCGGGGTCGGGCAGCAGGCGATGGAGTGTCATCAGGTGAGGAACTCGAGGATCGCGGCGGCGATGGCGCCCGGGTCCTCCAAAGAGGACCAGTGGCCGACGTGGGGCAGGACCCTGACCCGGCTGACGGGGATCGAGGCCTTCAGTTCCTCGGCCATCGCCAGCGGGGTGGAGCGGTCGTGGGCGCCGGTGAGGATCAGGGTGGGTTGGCCCAGCTCGTCACGGCGGATCCGTGGGGCGTCGGCCAGCGCCCGGCAGGACTTGGCGTAGTTCTGGGGCTCGTTGCGCAGGAACAGCTCCCGCAGGAGCCCGACCATCCCGGCGTGGACGGCGTGGGACTGGGGTGACACCGCGCCCGCGAGCCAGGGCTCCACCAGGTCGTCGAGCCCCTCCTTCTCGACCAGCTCGGCCCGCTCGCGGTAGGCGTCGGCCGTCGGCGGCTGGAAATAGGAGATCCCGCCGAGCAGCACGAGCTGGTCGACGGCGTCCGGCGAGGAGTGGGCCAGCTGCTGGGCGACCAGGGAGCCCATCGAATGTCCCACCACCGTCACCGCGGGCAGTTCGAGGTGGCGGAGCAGCTTCTGGACGTCCTTCGCCCAGCCCTCGATGCTGAACTTGCCGCGGCCCTGGCTGCGGCCGTGGCCACGCAGGTCCAGGGCGATGCAGTGGTGGTGCTGCTGCATGGCCTGCATCACCCCGTGCCACACGTTGGCCGAGCCGCCGAGCCCGTGGATGAACAGGACCGGGGGGCCCTCCCCGTAGCTCATGTAGTGCAGGGTGTTGCCGTCGATGTCGGCGAACATCTGTCGACTCCTCGAGGTCGGTGAAGCCGCGGGGTCGCTGCCGGTCGGCGCGCACGCGCACCGCGGTCGTCGTCCGCAGACTAACGGCGCGGTCGGGCGGCGTCGGTCCCGGTCGGCGCGCGCGCACCTGCCGACCTTGGTTCGTCCGAGCGGGGCCGTGGCAGCGAAACTCGAGGAACCCCAAGGAGGATCCGTCGTGCGCCTCGAACTCGTCCAGCCCGTGGCAGCTCCCCGCGAGGTCGTGTGGTCGGTGCTGACGACCTGGGAGCGACAGCCCGACTGGATGCTGGACGCCAAGGCCGTCCACGTGCTGACCCCCGAGCGCACGGGCGTCGGGGTCACGATCCGCTGTCCCACGAACCTGATGGGGATCACCGTGCAGGATGTGATGCGGGTGACCGGGTGGGAGGAGCCCGCCTACCTCGAGGTGACCCACCTCGGTCGGATCATCACCGGCAGCGGTGCCTTCGAACTCGTCGAGGACGGCCCGGACGCCACCACGGTGACCTGGTGGGAGGAGGTCGACCCGCCGCTCGGTGCCCTGGGGGAGTGGGGCGCCACCACCTTCGTGCTGCCGATCCTCAGGCGCATCTTCGCTCGGAGCCTGGCCAACCTCGCGGCGCTGGCGGAGGAGGACGCGACGGCGCGGCGAGGCTGATGCGGCCCGGTCGGGCTCAGGCCCGCGTCGGATCCGCGACGCTGCCGCGGTCGGCCACCTCGGTCCTGAACGCCGCCGCCCGCACGACCCGCTGCTCGTAGGAGCCGCGGGCCACGAGCGTGCCACGGTGACGGGCCATGACCTCGCAGGTCAGGCCGTTCGGCTGCACTCTGGCGACGGTGGCCTGCAGGGCGACGGTCTCGCCCACCGGCACCGGGGCGCGGGTCAGGAGCTCGAGGCGGACCCCGACGGCCATCTCGTCCGGGTCCAGGTGCGGCAGCAGCAGGGAACGACACACCTGCTCGACGTCGGTCGCCAGGGCCGCCGTGCTGTAGACGCGGGGTCCCGGCTGGTCCACGGCGACGTCGCTCGAGGACGCCACCTCGATGGTGGCGGTGGCTCCACGGGGTGGTCCAGGTCGCATGCTCGGGCAGTGTGGTCGTTCGCGGCCGGGAGCACAACCCGTCAGTGGGGCCGCCGGGTCCCGAGGACCGCTTCGATCGCCCGCCGGACCGGTCCGGGCCCCGGCCGGGGGTGGTGCACCGCCCGAGCGATGGCGTCCTCGGCGTCGCTGACCGGATCCTCGGGGGCCTCGCCGGGCGGCGCGACCGCCGCCAGCACGATGAGGGGATCGGGCAGGCGGTTGTCGATCCCGTGGACGGTGTCGGCTGGGACCATCATCGCCCCCATCGGGTCGAGCCCGACCTCCCCGTCGTCGGTGACGAACCAGGACCGCCCACCGATCACGGTGTAGGTCACATCCTGGTCCGGGTGGTGCAGGACCCCGCTGCTCGCGCCGGGCTCGATGCACAGCAGGTCGAGGGCCAGGTGCTCGGAGGCGAACACGCGGACGCGGGTCGCCGGGCCGCGCCGGAAGTCGGCGTAGTCCCGGAGGTCGACGGGGCGGACCCGCGGTGCGTCGTGGTCGTCCATGGGTCGTGACGGTACTTCCTGGGACCGGGCGTGGGGTGCGTGCGGGCGACGGGGCGGGCAGTGGCAGTCAGTAGGCTCGCCGGGACCGATCCCGAGGAGTCTGCCGTGCCCACCGTCGACGTCGTCACCGCGCCCCTGCAGGCCAGCGGAGCCGACCTGCTCGCCCTCGGGGTGTTCGCCCCGGCCTCCGGCGAGCGCACCGATCCCGTCGAGCTCACGCCGGCTGCTGCGCTGGTGGCGGAGGCCGCCGGTCTCGACCTCGCGGCCGAGCTCGCCGCGGCGGGGTTCGACGCTTCGGTGGGTGCCACCCTCAGGGTTCCCACCCGGGGCGCGCTGCCGGCGACCAGCCTGCTCGTCCTCGGCCTCGGGACCCG
>PWEU01000059.1 GCA_003554005.1 Nitriliruptoraceae bacterium | reverse complement strand
AGCCGGATCGTCCGGTCATCCATGTCGTGGACCACTCGTTCCGTTCGGTGGGCCCCGACCGGTGTCACGGTCGGGGTGGGGCGGGTGCGGGCCGCCCCTCGGTACCTGGTGACCTGGTCCGCGAACCAGGTTCTGTGCCGCCGTCACTTCGTGGTCAGCTGGCGGAGCAGCAGGGACGGACCCAGGACGCGGGCTCCCAGCTGCTGTGCGCGGTCCCGCAGTGCCCGGTCAGCGGTGACCACGGTGTCGGTCGCGGCACCATCCGTTGACCTGGTCGGTCGTTGCTCGAGCAGCGCCACGATGCGGTCGTCGGCGGCATCGCGTCCCACCCTCGTGGCGTGCACCACCTCGACGTCGCCGTGACTCCCGGCGTGCAGCGCTGCGCCGGCCCGGCCCTCGACCACGAGCAGGACGGGGCCTGCGCGTCTGGCACCCACGGGCTGGAGTTCGGTGAGCAGCCGCGCGACGGCCGCGGTCCGATCACGCCACCAACCGTCGGGGCGGCTGGCGAGCACGTTCATCGCGTCCACGATGAGCCGTCCCTCGTCGGGCAGCGTCACGGGGTCGTCACGTCGGTCGCCGGGTCGGCGCATCGCCCGGGCGCGGGGCGGGGAACCGGCCAACGGTGGCTGGTCGGCTGCACCGACCTCTCGTGCAGGTCGCTGCGGTGCACGGAACCGGCCATCGGTGGCCGGCAAGCCGCCCCAGCTGCGAGCGGCCGGTGCCGCGGGCGGACCACCACACGTCGTGGCCCACCTGCCGCTGCGAGCCCGAGGTCATCGGTCGAGGGCACCGGGGTCGTCGGGGACGTCAACGGCGTAGCGGCGTAGCACCTCCAGCGGTACGAGCTCCAGCACCCGCTCGTTGGTGGCACTGAGCACGACGGGGGCCGCAGCACCCTCCTGGTGCGCCCGCAGCCAGTTGGGCGCCGTGACGCACCACCGGTCACCCGGCTCGAGCCCGGGGAAGCGGAACTGCGGGCGGGGGGTGCTGAGATCGTTGCCGATCGCCCGCTGATGGGCGAGGAACTCGGCCGTGACCACGGCGCAGATCGTGTGGCTGCCGAGGTCGTCGGGACCCGTCCGACAGGAGCCGTCCCGGAACCAACCGGTCAGAGGGTCGAGGCTGCAGGCCTGGAGTTCGCCGCCCAGCACGTTGCGTTCGTCCATGTGGACGAGGCTACCCAGAGGGAGGAGCCCATGGTCGTCGGTAGGGTGCAGGAACGCCAGGATGGACGGCCTGACAGCCACCCAGCGACACGGCGCAGACGGCGGGAACGGCAGGAGCAGGCAGGATGCAGCAGCGACCGGGTGAGCAGCAGGGACGCGGCGGGTACGACGAGCGTCTGTTCGCCGCCGAGGAGGTGCTGCCACGCCCACACCCGTCTTCGACGCTGTCCGCACCGTTGCGGATCGCGGTGCTGATGGGCGGCGCCAACAGCGAGCGGTACGCCTCGCTGTCCACCGGGGTTGCCATCGCCCGTGCCCTGCGTTGGGTCGGTCACGCGGTCGCGGCTGTCGACTCCGCCCAGGCGCCGATCGTCGCCGACCGCGGGGTGGAGCAGGCGTTCCTCACCGCCGAGGTCGAGGAGGCGGACATCCCCGAGACCCCGGTCGCGCCGACCGTGGCGAACCCGCCCGACCTCGCCGCGCTGGCGGAGGTTCGTGCGCGACAGGAGGACGGGGTGATGGCGCCTGGGCTGCTCCCGATCCTCGCCGCCGCGGACGTGGTGTTCGTCACGACCTTCGGTGACGAGGGGGAGATGGGCAACAGCCAGCGCTACCTCGAGCAGCACGGCATCGTCTACACGGGTCCCACCCCGGAGGTCTGCGACCTGACCTTCGACAAGACCAGGAGCAAGGAGGTCGTCGCCGCCCACGGCATCGACACCCCCGCCTGGCACCTGGTGCGGCGTGACCGCATCGACGAGGATCTCCGCGAGCTGAGCCTGCCCGGACCCTGGATCGTCAAGCCCCACGCCGGCGGCTCGACGATCGGGCTGTCCAAGGTGGATGATCCCGCGCAGCTACCGGCCGCGTGCCGGATGGCGACCGCCGAGGATCGCGACGCACTGATCGAGGAGTACGTCCCCGGTCGCGATCTGACCATCGCCGCCCTCGGTGATCGCGTGTTCGCGGTCGTCGAGCCGCTCAGCGACCACGAGATCTTCAGCTACGAGGCCAAGTACACCCCAGGTGAGTCGCGCAAGGAGGTCCCGGCCAACCTCTCGCCGGAGGACACGGCGCGGGTGCGGCGGCTGACCGGAGAGGTCCACCAGGTGCTGGGTATCGGGGAGGCCACCTCGCGCGCCGACTTCCGGCTCGCTGCCGACGGCCGGCTGGTGTTCCTCGAGACCAACCCGCTCCCCGGCATGACCCCGCGGTCCAGCTACCCGATGTCGGCTGCGGCCGAAGGCGTGTCCTTCCCGGAGCTGTGTGAGGACATCGTCGTGCGGGCGCTGCGCCGGGCCGGCCGCAGCGTCGCGGAGCCGCAGGGATGACCGTGGGTGACACGGCGGGTGGCACGGCGGGGGTGGACGCGCCCTCCCGGCCAACCCGCGAGGTCCGCGAACTACCGCACCTGTGGATCGAGATGTCCGACGGGGCGCGCCTCGCGGACCGCATCTGGCTACCCGTGGATGCCGACGGGTCCCCGGTGCCGGCGCTGCTCGAGTACCTGCCCTACCGCAAGAACGACGCCACCGCGATCCGTGACCGTGAGCGTGGCACGGAGCTCGCCTCCTACGGCTACGCGGTGGTGCGTGTGGACCTGCGTGGCTCGGGTGACTCCGAAGGTCTGATGCACGACGAGTACGCGCAAGCGGAGCTCGACGACGGCTGCGAGGTGATCACCTGGCTCGCCGAACAGCCGTGGTGCAACGGCAACGTCGGGATGAAGGGCATCTCCTGGGGAGGGTTCAACGCGCTCCAGATCGCGGCGATGCGACCTCCGGCGCTCAAGGCCGTCGTCAGCGTGTGCTCCACCGACGACCGGTACGCCGACGACGTCCACTACCACGGCGGCTGCGTGATCGCCTCGGAGATGCTGCCGTGGTCGACCCGCATGCTGTCGGCCGGGGCACGACCTCCGGATCCGGTGACCTTCGGGGAGGGCTGGCGCGAGGCCTGGCTGGAACGCCTCGACGTCGCGCCCTTCGTGGAGACCTGGCTGACCCACCAGCGCCGGGACGACTACTGGAAGCACGGCTCCGTGACCGAGCACCTCGATGCCATGCAGGCTGCGGTCTACATGGTCGGCGGGTGGGACGACGCCTATCGTGATGCCGTCCTGCGGGTGCTCGAGGGGTATCAGGGACCGCGCAAGGGCCTGATCGGCCCCTGGGGCCACGTCTACCCCGACTACGGCGCACCGGGCGCTCCGATCGACTTCATCGGCGAGATGATCCGGTTCTGGGACCACTGGCTGAAGGACATCGACACCGGCATCATGGACGAGCCGATGCTGCGGGT
>PWEU01000027.1 GCA_003554005.1 Nitriliruptoraceae bacterium | reverse complement strand
GACGACGAGGTCCGCGACGAGGTCCTCACCCTGATCCTCAGCGGCCATGAGACCACCGCCAACGTGCTGACCTGGGCACAGGCCTACCTGGCCACCGCACCCGAGGTCCGTCAGGCCCTGGAGGCGGAAGCCGACGCCCAGGCCTGGCTCTCCGAGGGTCGCGCCCCGAGCGTCGAGGAGGTCATGGCCGCCGAGGTCGCCGGACTGGTGCTCGCGGAGTCGCTGCGGCTCGCCCCGCCGGTGTGGGTCGCCCCACGGCGCGCGCTCGAGGACATCGAGGTGGCCGGTGTCGCCGTCCCGGCCGGGGCACACGTGCTGGTCAGCCAGTACGTCACCCACCGCGACCCGCGCTGGTTCCCGGCGCCGGAGCGCTTCGACCCGTGGCGCTGGCGCGAGCGCCCGGAGCGCGAGCTGCCGCGGGGGGCCTACACCCCCTTCGGGGGCGGGAACCGTCGCTGCCTCGGCGAGCATTTCGCCCTGCTCGAGGCGCGCATCATCCTGCTGGCGATCGCCCGGCAGCTGCGTCTGGAGCCCACCGACCCAAGCCACCCCGTCCCCCGCGCGCAGCCCCGGGCCACCTACCGACCCCGGGGCCGGGTCCCGATGCGGGTGACGCACCGCACGGCCTGACCTGCTCCGCTCCCGAGGTGGTCCGTTCGTCCAGATGGGAGGACCGGACCGGACTAGCGTGCTGACGAGCCGATGAACCACGGCCCGGTCGGGGGTGACCATGTCGTTCCAGTCCATGTACCGGGAGCGCAGGCGCGAGGCGGCGGACGCGGTCCGCCTGGTGGAGGACGGTGACACCATCGTCGTGCCGATCGCCGCCGGTGAACCGCCGGCGCTGCTGCACGCCCTGTCTCAGCAGCGCCGGGAGTTCCGCGACGTGACGGTGTTCCAGATGCTGCCGCTGCGCCAGCCGGACTACTTCGACCCGACCACCACCGAGCACGTCCGCCACCGCTCCCCGTTCCTCGGCGCTCCCAACCGCCGCGGGGTCCACGACGGCTGGATCGACGTCGTGCCGGCCCACTTCTCCGAGGTACCCCGGCTGATCCGACGGGGCCTGGTGCGCTCCGACGTGGTCTTCGCCCACGCCTCCCCGATGAGCGAGGACGGGATGCTGGCGATCGGCCTCTCCCCTGACTACACGATGGCGGCGATCGAGAAGGCCAGGACGGTGGTGCTGGAGGTCAACCCCCGGGTCCCCTTCGCCCACGGCCCCTGCCGGGTGCACATCTCCCAGGTCACCGCGGTGGTGGAGAACGACCAACCGCTGATCGAGATCCCCGCGACGACGATCGGCGAGGTGGAGCGAGCGATCGCCGCCTACGTGGGCGAGCTCGTCCCCGACGGCGCCACCCTGCAGATCGGGATCGGGGCGATCCCGGACGCGGTCGGCCAGCAGCTGGCGTCCAAGCGCGACCTCGGCATCCACACCGAGATGTTCGGCGACGGCATCCTCACGCTGCTCGAGGCGGGGGTCGCCACCAACCGTCGCAAGAACCGCCACCCCGGGGTGACGATCGCCGCCTTCGCGCTGGGTTCGCACCGGCTGTACGACTACCTCGACGACAACCCGGCGGTGCAGATGCACCCGGTCGACGTCACCAACGATCCCGTGCTGGCCGGCCAGAACGACCGTCTCCACTCGATCAACGGGTCGCTGCAGGTCGACCTGATCGGTCAGTGCGGCTCGGAGAGCCTGGCGCACCTCCCGTACTCCGGGACCGGCGGCCAGTTCGACTTCGTCCGCGCCGCGAACCGGTCCGAGGGCGGCCGCTCGTTCATCGTGCTGCCCTCGACCGCCAAGGGCGGCACGATCTCCCGCATCTCGCCGACCCTGGCCCCCGGCACCCACGTGTCGACGGGCAAGAACGACGTGGACCACGTGGTCACCGAGTACGGGGGGGCCCGGTTACGCGGCCGGACCGCGCGCGAACGCGCGAAGGCCATGATCGCGATCGCCCACCCCGATTCCCGCGCCGAGCTGACCGAGGCGGCCGAGCAGCTCCGGATCCTCTGACCGCCGGTGCGTGACCCCTGGCTACTCCCTCACCGCTCCTGGACCCGGCGGTTCATCCTCAGCTGCCGCCGACCGCCGCACGCTCGGCCGTCAGGCGGCGCATCCGCTCCAGCGCCCGGGCGTAGAAGCGCAGCTGCGTCGGTCGGCCGAAGACCGCGAAGCCGGCCCGCACCACCGGGTTCGCGATCTCCCCGCGCTGGGAGTAGGCGGCCATGCGGAACGACACCCGCCCCGAGGAGAGCTCCTTGACCACCTCGTAGTCCATCTGTCCCCGCTCGAGGTGGCCCTGCAACGTGCGGTAGTGCCAGGTGAAGCGGTGGACCGCCACGCCGTCCTCCACGTCGGGCCCGTCCACGACCCCGCCGACGCGAACCCCCATCGGGAACCGCAGCCCCGCGAACCGCCCCACGAGCAGCATGTCGCGGCCGTCGAGGGGCGCGGCAGCGTCGTAGACGGCCCGCACCAACGCGGGATCCGCGACCTCGTAGGTCCACAGCAACGCGCGGGCGACGGCGAAGGACCCACCCTCCACCGGCGGACCGGGCGGCTCCGACGGCAGATCGATCCGGCGCCGGTCCGCCCGCCAGGCCGGGTCCGCGTCGGCCTGCTCCCAGCTCATGGGGCGGAAGTTGACCTCGAGCCGTGCCAGCCGCTCGAAGCGCGCCCGGGCCGAACCCGGCACGGGTGCCGTGCTGATGATGCGCCTGGCGTCGCTCACGGTGTGGGGTCGTAGCGATGGGTCGTGCAGGCCGGGTTGCTCATCCGGACGCCACCGCTCACCGCGGCCACCCGGCGACAGAACTGGGACCACATGTGCTGCTGGAGCTCGCGGCCGATCGGCAGCCGCTCGTAGAGCAGGTGGAACAGCGGGTCGCCGCTGCGCGCCCACGACTCGATCCGGAACTCGAGGAACCCGCGGGGGTCGGTGTTGGTCCGGAACTCGATCTCACCGGCCTCCATGTGCCCTTGCAGGGTCGCGAACCGGAAGGAGGTCGGCGTGCGTGCCACGACCCGCACCGGACCGTTCCACGGTCCCGGCAAGCGCACGATCAACTCGTCACCGACCTCGAGGTTGCGGGCGGGCTGCCCATCCAGGGTCTCGAAGCGGGCCATCTCGGTGGGCGTGACCCGGTTCGGCTCCTCGAGGATGTAGCTGATGAGCTCCTCGCCGGTCAGTACCTCGTCGGTGACCGCGATCCAGTAGGTGCGGTGGAACAGCGGCCCGAGACCCTCGCGGGCACGCTGCAACGTCGCCGGATCACCGGGCAGCTCGCGTTCCAGGTCGGGGGGGTCGCTGTCGTCAGAGCGACGATCCCGGCGGTACAGGGGGATCCGTTGCATGCTGTAGCGCACCGCCGTGGTGGCCATGTCGGAGCCCCAGTGGGCGAGACGCCCTACGGTGCCGGCAACGGCGGTCGAACGGTGCGCGGCGCTCACCATCGTGCACCTCACCCGGTCGGGAACGAGGGAAGGTCGGACACGATGGACCGTACTACCGCAGCGACCATCGCCCACGACGTCGGCCTGGCCGCCTGGTTCGGCGGCGCGTGGATGGGTGCCGTGGGCCTCAACGGCGCCACGATCGAGGTGGACGACCACACCCAGCGCACCCGGGTCGCCAACGCTGGGTGGTTCCGGTGGGCACCGATCGCCGGAGCGTGCCTGGTCGCCCACGTCATCGGCGCACACCTGCTCGGACGCCTCCTGCCGATTCCCCGGCGCGCTGCTGCCGCCCCGGACCCCCGGCCCGGCGACTCGCTGCGGGTGTTGCGCACGGTCCTGACGGGTGCTGCCGTGCTGTCGACGGCCGAAACCGGACTGTCGGGGCAGCGGGTGGTCCGCGGCGGCGACGTCCCCGTGGCGACCGCCGTCACGCCGATCGCCGCGACGCCGCCGGCTGTCGCCGCCGCTCAGCGGCGCCTGCGTGTCGCCCAGTGGCTGGTCCCGGGCTTCACCGGGGCATTGCTGGTCGTGGAGGTGCTCCAGCGTCGTGGGAGCCGCTGAGCGCGGCATCGATGGTCGCGACCTCGGCGAAGGGGGTGGCGCGTAGCGAGTTGCGGAAGGCCTCCTGGGCACGGGCCCACGGCGTGTGGATCGCGCAACCCTCCTCCCACCGGCAGCGCCCACCCCGCAGGACGCACTCGGCGGAGCCCAGGGGCCCGTCGGCCACCTCGATGACCTCCAGCAACGACACCTCGGCCGGGTCGCGCACCAGCTCGTAGCCGCCGTGGCGGCCAGCCATCGAGCAGACGATGCCCTCCCGGACCAACTCAGCCAGCAGCTGGGGCAGGGAGGTGACGGGGACCTGCATCTCCTCGGCGATGTCGGCGGTCTTGCGCCGACCATGACCTTGGTATCGCGCGAGGTCGAGCACCGCCCGCACCATGTAGTCCGCCCGCTTGCCGAGCGTCAGATCCATGCCACCCCCGTTCCGTGTCCCGTGGCGTCCTCGGTGACAACGCTACAGCCACCCTGCCGCTTCCCTGGTCCTCGGATCCTGCTCGCGCTCAGCCACCACGCACCATCACCAGGCTCACCAACGACGGGCTCAGCGCCTCCAGTGCAGACGGCGCGCCCGCTGCCAGATGGACGCGGTCCCCCACGGCCAGGACGTGCTCCCGTGCCCGACCCGGGACGGCTCAGCGGGCGCATGGCGGGTCCATGTGCCTCTCGCCGTGGTCGAACCACGGCAGCCGATCGGGTCCTGCAGCCCTGGCGCCCGCTCCACCGCGGCTCGTAGGTTGGGACGCGTGGCGCACGACGTGGCCTCGACCCAGGGAGTACCCATGGACACCGACCTTCACACCCGGATGGCGACCGGTCGGGGGTTCCTCGCCGCGCTGGACCAGAGCGGCGGCTCGACCCCCAAGGCACTGGCGAACTACGGCATCGACCCCGGCAGCTACGACGGCGAGGAGGAGATGTTCGACCTCGTCCACGAGATGCGCAGCCGCATCATGACCAACCCGGTGTTCACCGGTGACCGCGTCCTCGGCGCGATCCTGTTCGAGGGCACGATGGATCGTGAGGTGGGCGGGGAGCCCACCCCGAGCTACCTGTGGCACCAGAAGGGCATCATGTCCTTCGTCAAGGTCGACCAGGGGCTCGAGGACACCGCCGACGGCGTCCGCCTCATGCGGCCGATGCCGGAACTCGACGCCCTCCTCGAGCGCGCCCGGGGCCTGGAGGTGTTCGGCACCAAGATGCGATCGGTGATCGAGCTGGCCGACCGCACCGGGATCGAGCGGAACGTCGCGCAGCAGTTCGAGGTCGGTCAGCGGATCCTGGACGCGGGCCTGGTCCCGATCCTCGAACCCGAGGTGGACATCACGAGCCCACAGAAGGCGGAGGCCGAGGCGCTGCTGCTCGCGGCGATCGTCGAGCACCTCGGTGCCCTGGCCGACGGCCAGCAGATCATGCTGAAGCTGTCGATCCCGACCGTCGACGGCTTCTACACCGACCTGATGGCGCACCCGGGGGTGCTCCGCGTCGTCGCGCTGTCGGGCGGGTACAGCCGCGAGGAGGCCAACGAGCGGCTCGCGCGCAACCCGGGGCTGATCGCGAGCTTCTCCCGGGCGCTGGTCCAGGACCTCCGGGCCTGGCAGGACGAGGAGACCTTCACGGGCGAGCTCGACGCTGCGATCGAGAGCATCTACGAGGCATCGGTGACCTGATCGCACCGAGGACGCCGGGGCTCCCCCGGCTCCGGCGACCCCACCCCTCGACGGCGAGGTGTCCCAGCGGGCCGACGTCCCCCCGTGACCGTCGGCCCGCCGGACCCCGCCTGCCGGGAGACGGCGGGCAGGTGGCTGCGATGGGCCGCACCTCGTCGTCCGTCCCGTACCGGGAGGCAACCGTGTCCGCCGCGGGAACGCGAGGACCGGAGCCAACCTCGTACAACCTCGCACGCCCAGCGGCGGTGCCACCCACGACGTCGGCCACCTCGCACGCCCTCGCACGATCGCGCCGGGCGCCGTCCAGGGCCATCAGGACGCGGGTTCGAGCAGCAGGAACCGGTCTCCGGCTCCTCCAGTAGCCTCGCCGGCATGAGCGTGTCAACGGAGAAGGGCGGGACGCAGGGGCTGGGCGACCGGCTCACCGGCGCGTCGACCCGCGCCGAGTTCGGCGCGATCCTGACCGAGCTGCGTCACCGATCGGGGCGAAGCCTGCGCGACCTGGCGGCGGCGGTCGGCTCCAGCCCGTCGACGCTCAGCGGCTGGTGCCGGGCCGAGAACCTGCCCTTTCCGTCGCAGTTCGACACCTTCCAGGCGATGCTGCGCGAGCTCGGGGTGGAGGACGTCGCGCCCTGGGTCGACGTCCTGGTGGAGCTGCGCACCGGCGGCGGCCGCGAACCCGAGGGACCCCCGCCCTCCCTCGGTCTGGAGGCCTTCGGCCACGACGACGCCGAACGGTACTTCGGCCGTGACGCGCTGCGGGACCGGGCCGTGGCGCGGCTGCGATCGATGCTCTCCGAGCCGGACCGGGCGGGCCTGCTGCTGCTGCTCGGCGCCTCCGGTTCGGGGAAGTCATCGCTGCTCCGGGCCGGCATCGGCCGGTCGCTGCACGAACAGGGCCATCCCATCGCGACCCTCACGCCGGGCGACCGGCCCGTTGAGCGCCTGCACGCCGCCCTGGACACGCTGCCGCAAGACCGCGGCCGGCGCCTCCCGGTGCTGCTGATCGACCAGGTCGAGGAGCTGTTCACGGCCGGCTCGGACGACGCAGAGGTCGAAGGCTTCTTGACCGAGCTGGACCGCCGCCCCGAGCCGGGCGTCGACGGTGGCCTCGCGGCGGTGCTCGCGCTCCGCATCGACTTCTACGCCGAACTCGCCGCCAGCGGTCGGCTCGCCGGGAAGTTGGAGGATACGCAGCTGCTCGTCGGCCCCATGACCGAGGTTGAGCTGACGCGGGCGATCGTGGAGCCCGCCCGCCGGGCGGGAGTCACGCTCGAGGGCGAGCTGGTCGCCCTCCTCCTGCGCGACTTCGTCCCCACCAGCTCGATGGTCCGCGAGCACGATGTGGGGTCGCTCCCCCTGCTGTCCCACGCCCTGCTCGAGACCTACCGGCGGGGCAACCGGCGGCGGATGACGGTCGCCGACTACGAAGCCGCGGGCGGGGTGCGGGGCGCCGTGGAGCGCTCCGCCGAGGAGGTGTTCCGCGCCTGCACCCCGACGCAGCAGGCACTGATGCGCCAGGTCCTGGTCCGGCTCGTCCACGTCGAGAACGGCACCCTGGCCACCCGTCGGGTCGCCACCTACCACGAGCTCCAGGGGCTGCTCCCCGGGGACGACGACGCCGACATCACCGACCTGCTCGAGCCCTTCATCGGTGCCCGCCTGCTGACGGCCGACGCGACCACGGTCGAGATCTCCCACGAGGCCCTGCTCGCCGCCTGGCCGCGGTTGCAGACCTGGATCGAGGAGGGCCGCGACGCGATCCGCCTCCACCGTCGCATCGCGGAGTCCACGCAGCTGTGGGTGGCCGCCGATCGGGACGGCTCCGCGCTGGCGCGCGGCGCGCTACTCGAGGCGATGCGCTCGGCGATCGATCCGTCCGAATCCTGGATCCAGCTCACCGCCGACGAGGAAGCCTTCCTCACCGCCAGCGTCGCTCAGGCCGAGGCCGCCGCCGAGGAGGCCCGCCGACGCACCCGCCGCCTGAGCACGTTGGTGGCGGTGACCACCGCCTTCGCCGTGCTGGCGGCCGCGCTGGCCGTGATCGCGGCCGATGCGCGCGCCGACGCGCTGCTCGCCCGGGACGAGGCACTGTCACGGCAGCTGTCGCTGACCGCGGAGCGACTCGCCGAGACCGACCCCTCCCTCGGCGCGGAGCTGACGGTCGCCGGCTACGCGATCGCGCCGACCACCGAGGCCCGGTCGTCGCTGCTGGACGCCGCGGTCGCTCCCCGCGCGACCCGCTTCCTCGGAGGACCCGGGTCGACCGCGATGGCGGCCAGCCCCGACGGCGCCCTGCTCGCGGTGGGCAACTCGGCGGACGCCGAGGTACAGCTGCTGACCCGGACACCGGGCACGGAGGGGTACACCCGCACTGCCACGATCGTTCTCGACGATCCATCCCTGGAGATCTACGCGGTCGCCGTCACCTCGGACGCCGAGGTCCTGGCCATCGGCGACACCGCGGCCCACATCTCGCTGTGGGACGTCAGCGACCCCGCCGACCCGACCGCCCTGGCCACCGAGCTGCGTGGGCCCGAGGGACCGATCCAGGGTCTGTCCTTCAGCCCCGCCCGGTCGGAGCTCGCGGCCGTCGGGCTCGGTGACGGTGCCTTCCGGTGGGACGTCAGCGACCCCGCCGACCCGGCCGGGCTCCCGCTGCTGCCGGTGGACGAGATCAGCTGGTCCGTGGCCCACAGCCCCGACGGCCGGTGGATCGCGGTCGGAGACGACGTCGGCCGGGTGGTGCTGTGGGATGTCGGCGACCCTACGACCCCGGTCGAGGTGGTTGCGCTGTCGCCCACCGACCGCTCGATCCTGAGCGTGGGCTTCTCCCCCGACGGCCAGCTGCTGGCCGCCGGCTCCCGGGCGGGGACCCTCCACGCCTGGCAGTTGGCTGAGCCCGCCGCCCCGACCGTCGTCGAGCTGCCCGAGGCCGCCTTCGACAGCTGGATCAACGCCCTGGCCTTCGCGCCCGACGGCGAGCACCTCGCGGTCGGCAGCTCCGACGGACAACTCCTGCTGTGGGCCACCGACGGGTGGCACCTGCTGGACTCCCTGCGCCACCCGGCCGCGCTGACCAGCGTGACCTTCACCTCCGGTCCCGACACCCTGCTGACCGCGGCGACCGACGGCAGCGCCCGCCTCTGGGACCTCGACGCGACGGTGCCGATGTCCCTGCAGGGCAGGATCTGGTCGCTGGCCTTCACTGCCGACGGTTCGCGGCTGGCGGCCTTCTCCGGCGCGGAGACCGGCCAGTGGGACGTCACCGACCGGCACGCCCGGCGGCTCGCCGCGCCGCTGGCGGAGCCGGTCGATGGCCCCGCCTTCAGCGGCGCCGGCGCGATGTCGCCCGATGGCTCGCTGCTCGCCCATGGCAGCCTGTCCGGCGAGGTGCTGCTCTACGACGTCAGCGACCCCGTCGCACCACAGCTGCTCGCACCGCCGCTGGGGGGCAGCGAGGCGCTGGTCGAGGCGGTCCGGTTCAGCCCCGACGGGCGGACGCTGGCGGCCGGCGGCGTGGACACCGCGGTGCGCGTGTGGCGCCTCGACGATCCGACGGCACCCGAGCTCGTCGCCGTCCTGGATGACCCGACCGAGATCGTGCTCAACCTCGCCTTCGATCCCGACGGTGCGCTCCTGGCGGCCCCGAGCGCGGACAACCACGTCTACCTGTTCGACCTGACCGATGCAGCGGCTCCCGTGGCCCTCGGTCGGGTGGGAGCGTTCTCCAGCGAGGCCTACGCCGCTGCGTTCTCCCCCGACGGGCAGCTGCTGGCGATCGCCGGCTCCGATGCGGAGGTCCGGCTGTTCGACCTCACCGACCCGGCCGACCCGCAACCGGTCGGGGAACCGGTGCAGGGTCCTTCGGGACGGATCTACGACCTCAGCTTCGATGCCTCCGGCACCCGCCTGGCCGGGG
Source organism: Nitriliruptoraceae bacterium (assembly GCA_003554005.1). GTDB lineage: Bacteria > Actinomycetota > Nitriliruptoria > Nitriliruptorales > Nitriliruptoraceae > T1Sed10-7. The sequence goes on along the minus strand of PWEU01000027.1, from coordinate 5,468 downwards.
CCGTGGTCGACGGGCGCACCTGGCTGTGGGACGTCGAGGTGGCGACGGCACCCGAGGTGCTGGCGGTGCTCGGGACCGGGCCCAGCCCGATGTACGCGGTCGCCTTCCACCCCGACGGGGACCGGCTGGCGGCCAGCGGCGCCGCAGGTGAGGTCACGTGGTGGTCGCTGGACGAGGCCGGTGCGATGGAGGCGATCTGCCGCGACGTCGGCGACGCGATCACCGACCGCGAGTGGCAGGTCCATCTGCGCGACCGCGCTTACGCACCCCCCTGCGGCTGAGGGTCGCAACCCTCGTCGCCCGGGGCGCGACCGAGGCCGTTCGAGGTTGCGGGCTCCTCACCGAAGATGCGGCGGTAGAGGGCCTGGCCGTAGCTGGTGGGCAGCGGCGCACCGGGCTCGATGCGGAAGGTCCGCTCGCCGTCCTCCTCCCGCTGGGCCCTGAGGAACACCCCACGGGACGACTCGGTGCGGTGCAGGCTGTCCGCCAGGTCGTAGAGGTGGGTGACCGCCACCACCCGCACCCCGAGGTCGAGGTGGGCGCGGAACACCTGCCGGGCGAGCTCGGAGCCCTCACGCTCGTTGGTCGCGGCGAAGGACTCGTTGGCGAGCAGCAGGTCGCCCGGCTGGATGCGTTCGACGATGGTCCGCATCCGGTTGAGCTCCTCCTCGAGCTTGCCGCGCCGCAGCTCCTGGTCCTCCTCGCGCCCGAAGTGGGTGTAGACCTGTCCACCCAGCGATCCGCGGAACGTGGCCGCCGGCACGAAGCACCCGGCCTGCAGCAGCAGCTGCGCGGTCCCGATGCCGCGGAGCAGGGGGGACTTCCCGCCCTGGTTCGCGCCGGTGATCAGGACCAGCAGCGCCCCATCGGCGTCCAGGTCGTTGCCGACGGCACGTTCACCGAGTTGCAGCGACAGGGCGGGGTCGTACAGTCCCCGGGCGGTCAGGCGCGGGGCCGCCGACGCCGCGTGCTCGGCCCCCTGTGTCCCGTCCGCCGGCTCCACCACCTCGGGGAAGCAGGCCGGCTCGCCCTTGGTGGTCAGCGCCGCGTGCAGCCGGGCCGCACCGGTCAGCACGGCCAGCTCGTCGCGGAGCTGGCGCAGGAACACCTCGATGTCGTCGCTGGCCTGGCTGAGCACCACGGCCACCTCGGCGAGCGCCTGGTCACGCAGGCGCCCGAGCGACTCGATGCCGTCGTCGTCGCGGTCGGCGAGCTCGAAGCTCGCACCCGAGCGGTCCAACGACCGTGACAGCCACCCCTGGGAGCGGGGACGTTTCAGCTGGAAGCCGGTGCCGACGGCCCCGCGACCGAGCCGGGCGCCGAACAACACCCCGCGCGGGAAGGTCAGCTCCTCGAGCTGCGCTTCGACCTCGCGCAGGTAGGGCTCGTCGAGCTGGGTCGCGAACAGCTCGAACAGCCTCGTCACACCCTCGGAGCGCATCCTGGACCGGACCGGGGCGGTGTCCTGACGGAGCCGTCGCAGCACGTCGGTGTAGACCTTCAGGCGCTCGACGGCACGGCGCACGATGGCATCGGGGGCGTCGCGGAACAGCCCGGAGTAGGAACGCTTGGCGAGGTCGAGCCCGGCGACGATCACCTCGTACAGCCCCGCGAAGACCTCGGGGGCACGGAGCGCGTCGGCGACGACGGCCTGCCGGTAGCGGACCTCGTCGACGTCACGGAGCCCCGAGAGCAGGACCGTGCGGCAAGCGGCACGGATCCGTTGATCGCCGTCGGCCATGCGATCGAGCAGGACGTCGAGGCCGAGATCGTCGCTGACCGCCTCCGCGTGCTGCGCCAGCACCACCTCGAGGTCGAGGTCGTGGTCGGGGTGCAGCAGGTGGACGTTCCCGGCGTCGATCGGTCCTGGATCGCCTCGTAGGTCAGCCCGTACCGGTCCGCGAGCGCGACCGCGTGGGCGAGTCCGTCGGGGGGCCGGCGGAGCACCCGGAAGGTGCGCACCGTCGGGTCGTCGGGGGCGACGGTGGCCACCATGCTGACGGTGGCCCGTCCCACCGAGGCCAGCTCGTCGACGAAGGTGACGAACACCGCCCGCACCCCGACCCGCTCGAGACGCTCCAGCACCGCGGTCCCGAGCTCGCGAGCGTCCTGGAGCGTGGTGGAGCTGAAGGTCTCGTTCAGGAACACGACGCTGTCGGGCGTGGCCTGCTCCAGCAGGGCGTGGACCCGGACCAGCTCGTCCTCCAGCTTGCCCCGCAGCGTGGTGATCCGCTCCTGGCGCTCGAAGTGGGTGAGCAGCCGGTCGTGCAGGCCCACCCGAGCACGACGCGCGGGCACGGGCAGGCCCAGGCTGGCGAGGTGGTGGAGCTGTCCGAAGGCCCGGGCGAAGGTGGTCTTGCCGCCCTGGTTCGCTCCGGTGACCACCAGGAGGCGCTCGGGGGGATCGAGGTGCCAGTCGTTGGCTACCACCGGCTTGCCGTCGGCGAGCTGCTTGAGGGCGACCGCGAGGTCGTAGCTGTCCTCGGCGCTGCAGGCCGCGTCGGCCGCGACCAGCTCCGGCTGACACAGCGGCAGCCCGGCGGCCCGGATCCGCTGGAGTCGCTCGTGGTAAGCGAGGTAGAAGGGCACCTCCCGCGCGAGGCCGGCGACGGTGGGGTCGAGCAGCGGTCGGTGGTGGCGGTGCAGGTCGACGAGCGCGGCGAAGGCATCGGGGTGCTGGTCGGCGACCAGCTCCAGGATGCGCGCGGCCACGTGGTCGACCCCGGGCTCCACCGGGGGGCGTTCGACCTCGCGAGGTGGGCCCGTCCGGAACCGGGCGAAGGTGGCCGCCACCTCGGCGCTCAGGTCGGGTTCGCCGTGGTCCCGGTCCACGGAGATGCGGCCCGTCTGGACGCGTACGGTGTAGGCGACGCCGTCCATCGCCTCCTGGGCCGCGGACGTCGCCGACGCCAGGGACCGGAAGCGGTCACCGGCGACGATCGCCCTGAGCGCCGACCGACAGCTCCCCATACCCGGGGCCTCGAGGTGCAACGCGTCCAGCTCCTCGAGGAGCGAGGTGGTGGCGTGCAGGTAGCGCTGTGCGTTGGTCAGGAACCACGACTCGGCCACGTAGGGGTGTGGGACCCGTTGGGCGGCGTCCGCCCGCTGACGGACCCGCTGGATGCGCCGGGCGAAGGTCGCCAGCGGCATCGCGACCTCCTCGCGCTCGAGCTCCGTCGCGATCTGCTGCCGATAGACGACGGTCTCGACGTCCGCGCAGGGGGTCGCATACCACTCGGCCAGCCACGGGGCGTCGCGGGACAGGGCGTCGAACAGCGGGGCCAGCTGCAGGTCGCGGGCCGCGGCCTCGGTCAGCGGTTGGACCTCGGGACCTGCCCCGGTGCCGCCGTCGGGCCACAGCAACGAGGCGACCGCCCCGCTCGGCTCCGCTGTCGTTGCCGGCATCGTTCCCACCCGCCTCGGTCGGCCCGACGCGCAGCCACAGGATGGCGCGCACCGGTGCCCGCCGGCTCACGCTACCCGGCGGCGCCGCGGTCACGAGGTCAGGACGGTGGTGTCCCACCGGGCCAGCCCCTTGCCCGCGCCCTTCGCCTGGTAGAGCGCCACGTCGGCCCGGCGCAGCAGCCGACCGATGGACGCATCGGTGCCGTCGGCCAGGGCCATGCCGACGCTGACCCCGACCCGCCACGGCGTCCCGCTGACGACGATGGGTTCCCGCAGCGAGGCGATGACGCGGTCGGCGACCTGCTCGAGGGCACCCTCGTCCACCGCGCTGGTACCGAGGACGACGAACTCGTCCCCGCCGAGGCGCGCGACGACGTCGCCGTCCCGGACGACCCTCCGGAAGCGCGCTGCCACGTGCCGAAGCACCTCGTCACCGACCAGGTGTCCACCGGTGTCGTTGACGGCCTTGAAGCCATCGAGGGCGCAGAGCAGCACACCGAACCGGCCGCCCTGGGTGGCGAGCCGACCCAGGTGCTGCTCCAACCGTTCCTCGATCCCCCGCCGGTTCACCAGGCCCGTGAGAGCGTCATGGTGGGCGGCACGCACCCAGCGCATCTCCGACTGCTTCCGATCCGTGATGTCGCTGAGGGTCAGGACCAGGGCCGGGCGGCTGCCCTCGACGTAGCGGTCGACCACCACCTGGATCCAGCGTTCGTCGCCATCGCGGTGACGCAGCGGGAGGTCCGCGGCCCGCGGGAGCATCTCCTCCTCACGCACCAGCAGCCCACGCAGCGCCGACGGATCGTCGGTGGGCAGGTCCAACGCGGAGGTGCCCACCAGGTGCTCGGGTGGGATCCCGACGATCCGGGTCGCGGCCGGGCTGGCGTAGCGGATCCGGGCGCTCGGACCGGGGTCGACGATGAGGAGCAGGTCCCCGGTGTGGGCGACGAGGGAGCGCAGCCGCCGGTCCGAAGCAGCGGCTTCGAGCAGCGCGGCGTCACGACCGGCGCCCAGCAGGTGCAAACGGCCCAGGACGGCCGGGACCAGCACGATCCAGGCCACCGCCAGGGAACCGAGGGCGATCCCCGCACCGAGCAGCTGGGTCACGAGCAGCACGACCGGCGGTGCGATCAGGGCGAGGCCGACCGCGATGGACCGGCCCGCCGTGAACCCGTCCGAGGCGGTCACGCGTCGCACGTCGAGCGCACGCATCGACGGGTGCAGCGCAGCCGCGCCCGCCGTGAGGTTGGCGACCGCACCGAAGATCGCGCGGGCTCCTCCGTGGTGCGCGATGCCATCCACGGCTTGACCGATGGCACCGAGCAGGAACGCGCCGATGGCCGCCGCCAGCGCGGCAGCGAGCAGCAGCGCCGCGGGGCGCTCGCGGACCGGGAGCGCCCGTATCGTGCGGACCAGCAGCCCGAGGACGGCGACGAACAGCAGCACCTGGAGGCCACCGGCCAGCTCCGTCCCGGACCCCGCCCACCCGGGGGCGCCGGCAGGAACCACCACCAGCTGCCACAGCAGGGTCCATACCGCCGCGGCCAGGAGCAGAGCATCGAGTCCGCTGCCCGGATCTCGGCCGCGCACCCCGACGGTCACGTCCAGCATGGCCAGCAGGACCAACCCCCCACCAGCGGCGGTGAGCCACGCGTCAGCCGGGACGTTCGCGGGGATCGACCCCGGCGTCGAGGACAGGAGGACGACGAGATCGCCGCCCGCGCTGGCCCCGATGCCGGCCAGCAGCAGCAGCCAGGCGCGTCGTCGTCGTGGGCGGTTGACCAGCACGCCGACCACCACCGCGACGATGCCCGCCACGACCAGCCCGAACCGCCACCACAGCACGCTGAGACCGTCGAGCTGCCCGAGGCGGGCCACCCCCAGGGCACCGACGACCAGCAGCCCGACGCTCGCCTGGCTCAGTCGTGACTCCCGGTCCTGCCATGTCCCCATGCTCACCCCCCGCCCGTGACCCAATGGTCGGCGCGATCGGAGCGGGACTGAAGGCACATGGTGCACTCAGCGGCGGATCAGCCGGTGAGCGGGACCACCTGGAGCTGTCG
>PWEU01000312.1 GCA_003554005.1 Nitriliruptoraceae bacterium | reverse complement strand
CGAGGTGCCAGCTCGCCCCGGCGCTGGCGCGCGCGACCCCGCGTCGGCGACGCAGCACCATGGGCAGTGCTGCGGGGAGGTTGCGGGCCAGCACCGTCGCCACGGTAGGGAGCTGGCGGGCCAGGACCGGGACGCCGGTCAGGGTGTCCGTCGCCGCCCGGAGCGTCGTGGGAAGGGAGGTCCCGCGCGGCCCGGGCGGGTGCCAGATCGCCACGCCGCCGAGGCGGTCCTCCAGGGTCGCGACGTGGACGGTGCCGAGCGGCAGCGTGGCACGCAGCTGGTTGCGCGCAGCGGTCCTGAGCAGGCGCCGCCGAGCCTCGGGGTCAGGGAGGAGAACCCGGTTCCCGGGCTCCTCGCTGAAGGCGAGCGCCAGTACCTCGGCGGCGTCATCGAGGTGGTCGGGCGTCAGCGGCCGGACGGTGATCTGGTGGTGCCTGATGGCGTCGGACATCGGTCGCTCCGTGGGCAGTCAGCGGCACGAGGAGCATGCCTCTGCCGCTGCGCGACACCCAGGTCCCAAGGGCCCGTCCGCCTGGGCCGTTGTCACCGGCCCAGGCGGACAGCCCGGTCAGATGCCGACCCCGCCTGCTCGGTGGGCTCGGTGCGGGTCAGCTCCTCGGCGATGTCCAGTGCGCCGTGGTCGGCGAGCCAGTCGGTCTCGGTGTGGGTCCGATCAGCGCGCGGTGATCATCACCCGTGCGACCACGCCGGCGTGGTCCGAGGGCCACAGCCCGTCGGCGGTCCGCAGTGCCGGGTCGATCCCGATGACGTGGGCGTCACGGGCCCGCACGCCGTCGCGGATCAGGATCAGGTCGATGCGGCTGCGCAGGTCGACCTCCTCGTTGCGCAGGTCGGCATCGTGGCAGCAGGTCAGTCCCGGGTCGCCCGGGTTGGTCAGGGACCAGACGTCCTCGAAGCCTCCGGGGCCGGTGAGGATCCCGTAGGCCAGCCCGTTCGCCTCGGCGTCGGAGTTGAAGTCCCCGAGGAGCACGACCGGCAGATCGGTGTCGAGCGGCCCGGCGAGGAGCTCCTGTGCCTGCTGCACCCGGATGAACTCGCCCGGGTCGAACGCTTCGAAGTGGGTGTTGACGAACCGGAACTCGCGGTTGCGCACCCGCACGTCGACGTAACCCCACCCGCGGTCGATCCGCAGCGGGGCGCCGAGCACCGGCAGCTCCAGCGCGGCGTCGAACAGACCGACCTGCTCGTCGAGGACGGTCAGCTGCGCCGGCGGTACGTCGGAGCGCACCAGGATCACGTCCCGGTCGAGCAGGGTCGCCTGCACGGGCCCGAGCGTCTCGTCGAACGCCGGCAGGGCGCCCTCGAAGGCCGGAGCGATCGCCACCGCCTCGTAGGACAGCCCGGCGTCCGCGAGCGCGTCGAGCAGGATGTCGAGGAAGTCGATCGTGATGCTGCCGTCGGCGCCGACGGCTGTGAACTGGCTGACCTCCTGCAGCCCGATCAGCAGCGGCCGGTCCGCGGCCACCTCGGCGGCCAGCACCTCGGCGCGGGCCGGGAAGTCCGACGCCAGCACGTTGGCCCACACCTCGCTGGCCGCGCCGATCAGCCCGTCGAGGTCCTCGGCGGCGAACAGACCACCGAGCTCGGAGCCGAGGTAGAGGTTGCGGGTCATCACCGTCACCGGTGGCCCGCCCTGCGCCTGCCCGGCACCGGCCGGCACGCCTGCCGGCGGTCCTCCTCCACGCCCCGGGGCGGCTTCGGCCATCGCCACCGTCCCGAGCGTCAGCACCGCCGCCAGCGCGAACGCGAGCGCCCGCCACCACCGACCGGACCGAGCTCCCTCGTCCACCGATCCCGCGTGTACATCCATCTCGACGCCTCCTTCCCGCCGCACGTTGGCGGCGACTCCTCGCCAGTCTCCCGATCGGTCGAAACTACACGCGGGGGCTCGGACGTGGCAGTGCCCGCCGACCACGCGCGCGGCCCGTAGCCACCCGTGTCCGCTGCGTTGCCGGCCGGCGGCGAGGTTGTCGCTACCGTGGTCAGTGACCGGTGGGAGCGGTCACCTGGTAGCCCGGGGAGGGGCGTCAGGTCACCACCCATGGGAGGGTCTCTCGTGCCACGCATCGATGCGCTCGATCTGCCCGTGATAGGGCTGGACGCCCTCGACGGCCACGCCGGAACGCACCACGAGGTGCTCGACGGGCTGGCGCGTCAGCACCCGGTCGCCCGCGTCGAGGGCCTCGGCTACCTCGTGCTGGGGCGCCGCGCCGTGGACGCGGCGCTCAGGGCACGGGAGACCTCGATGCCGGCCCTGGCCCTGCTCGAGCTGCAGGGGGTCACCGAGGGACCGGTGCACCACTACCTCGCCGGCAACCTCCTGAGCCTGTCCGGGGAGCAGCACCGGGCACAGCGGCGACGAGTCTCCGGCGCGCTCGGTCCCGCCCGCGCCGAAGCGCTGCGGCCGACGATGCGTCACCACCTCGAGGAGCTGCTGGAGGCCGCCACCCGCCCCGAGCTGGAGTTCGTCTCAGCCGTGGCCAAGCCCTACCCGGCCCGGATGATCGCGGAGATCGTCGGGGCTCCGGTGAGCGATGCGGGGCGTCTCGGTGAGTGGGCCTACTGGATCCAGGCCGCCCTCGACCCGCTCCAGCTCGGCGGCCATCTCGAGCAGATCCAGGCAGCGGCGGCAGCCTTCGACGTCTACGTCCGCGAGGAGCTGTTCACCATCGATCCGTCGGCGGCGCCGGGGCTGCTCGGCGATCTGCTCCCCGAGGTGGCGGCCGGTGAGCTCGACGCCGGGGACGCCGCCTCCCTGATCAGCTCGGTGCTCGTCGGCGGCGTCGACACCACCCAGGCGCAGCTCGCCCACGCCGTCCGACTCTTCGCGACGCACCCTGGACAGTGGGAGCTGCTCGTCGACGATCCGGCCCTGATCCCCGCCGCGGTAGCCGAGGTGCTGCGCTTCGAGCCGATCACCCCCTTCACCGCGCGGCTGACGACTGCGGAGCTCGACCTCGACGGCATCACCGTGCCCGCGGGCACGCTGCTGATCGCCTGCATCGCGACGGCCAACCGCGACCCCGCGACCTACGCCCGACCAGAGGTGTTCGACATCACCGCCGACCGTGGCGACGCCGCTCACCTGACCTTCGGTGCGGGTGCCCACTTCTGCATCGGCCACGCCTTGGCCCGTGCGGAGCTCGAGGAGGCCATGTCGGTCCTCGTCAGCAGGGTGGCGCGGATCGAGCTCACGGGTGCACCGGTCTTCGACACCCCGTCGGGGGTCTACGGACTCCTGGAGCTGCCGCTGAAGCTGCATCCGCACGCCTGAGGTGACTGACTGAGCGGGCTGGTGCGCTGCCAGGCTGAGCACGGCGTGCGCGCCCTCCCGGATCGCATCGGTCACCTTGCGCGGTTCCTTGGGCGTCGCCGACCAACCTGACCGGCGCCAGGGAAGAGTTGCGACGCCGAGGTGGTTCCCTCGGTCGGAGTGCCACCCGAAGAGCCCGAGGAGCCGCTGTG
>PWEU01000061.1 GCA_003554005.1 Nitriliruptoraceae bacterium | reverse complement strand
GCTTGCCGGCCGGCTCGTCGTCGGTGCCGGGGTAGGCGAAGATGCCCCCGTGGAGCAGGTTGCGGTGGAAGTCCGACACCGCCGAGCCGATGTAGCGCTGGGACATGGTCGGCGTGTCGTCACGGTTGGCCCAATGGACGAACCGCTCGACGCCCTGCTCCCAGTGCCGCGACGATGCCAGGTTGAAGCTGTAGTAGCTCGGGTCGGCCGGGAACTCCAGGTCGGACCAGGGGAGCAGGAACTCGCCTGCCTCAGGGTCCAGGGTGAAGGCGTGGACCCCGTCGCCGGTGCTGTAGACCAGCATCGTCGAGGTCGAGTACAGCAGGTACCCGGCAGCCACCAGGTCCCTGCCCGGTCGCAGCCAGTCACCGACCGTGGGCCGCGAGCCCGGCTCATGCTGCTTGAACACCCCGAAGATGGTGCCGATGCTGACGTTGGCATCGATGTTGGAGGAGCCGTCGAGCGGGTCGCAGGTGACCACGTAGGGTCCGTTGCCCTCGAAGATCGTGACCTCGGGCTGCTCCTCGGAGACCAGCGCGCCGACCCGGCCCCCCTGGGCGAGCAGGCCCGCGATCACCTCGTCGGCGTAGACGTCGAGGCTCTTCTGCTCCTCACCCTGGACGTTGGTCACCCCTGAGCGGCCGAGCATGTCGGTGAGCCCGGCCCGGCGCGTCTTGTTGGAGATCAGCTTGCCGGCCACGGCGAGGTCATAGAGCAGCGAGGTCAGATCACCGCTGGCGGTCTCCGGCTGGCGGTCGGCGAGGAACCGTTTGATCGTGACCAGCTGCGCCGCCGGGTTCCCACCGACCGCAGGCGCTGGAGGGTCTGGATCGAAGGTGCTCATGCCGAACTCCTTGGTCGATGGGGTCGACACCGAGCTGGCACGCGAACGCGCTCTCGCGAGCCATCACGGCCGGGCCTGCGAGCCTAGTGTCAGCGGCATCCGTCACGGAGGGTCGAGCAGTGGCCGACAGTCAGGGTCCGTCGGGCTGGCAGCGCTTCTTCGAGGCGGCGGCCGAACGCTACGACCAAGAGGGCTTCACCCAGGCCACCGACGCCGAGGTGGCGCAGCTTCGCTCGCTGCTCGATCTGCAGCCCGGGCAACGGGTGCTCGACATCGGGTGCGGCACCGGCCGGCACGCCGTGCCGCTGGCTGCCATGGGGCTCGAGGTCACCGGGGTCGACCTCTCCCCTGCCATGCTCGAGCGGGCGGCGGCCCGGGCCGCGGCAGCCGGTATCGAGCTCGACCTGATCGCCGCCGATGCCCGGGATCTCCCCGACCACCTCGGTGGCTTCGACGTCGCCCTGTGCCTGTGCGAGGGAGCGTTCTGCCTGGTGGCCGATGGGGTCGAGCCGCTGGCGCACGACCGGGCCGTGCTCGCCTCGATCCACCGCACGCTGCGGCCCGGTGGTCGGCTGGTCATGACCGGACTCAACGCCGCGCGGCTCCTGACGGCGTGGCATCGCGGCGAACCGACGGGCATGCTGGACCTGCTGACGCTCACCGAGACCTCACCCTACGAGCTCGGCGATGGCAGCGTGGTGGAGCTGCGTGAGCACTACCACCTCCCCGACAGCCTGCGCACCCTGGCGGAGTCGGTCGGCTTCGAGGTGGAGGCGGTGTGGGCGGGCGGCGCCGGGGACTGGCGGCCGGAGCCGCCGTCGGTGGAGGACTTCGAGCTGCTGCTGGTGGCGCGCCGCCCTGCCGCACCGTCGAGCTAGGACGGGGCGTCCCGAGGTGGTCCTCAGTGAGTGTGCACCTCGGCCAGCACGTCCGTCGAGCCGTCCGAGCCGGACCGTGCGTCCGAACTTCCGATGATCTCTCCAGCATCACACACAGTCACCATCGGAGCTCCCATGCACATCCTCGGACTCTGCGGCAGCTTGCGCACAGGATCCCTCAACCGCCGGCTGCTCGAAGCGGCCCACCGGGTCCTCCCCAACGAGGCCTCCCTCGAACTTTCGGAGCACGTGGCTGCCCTCCCGCTGTTCGATGAGGATCTCGAGGTGGAGCCCCTGCCTGAGGCCGTGCAGCGGTTCCAAGCCGCGATCCGGGACACGGACGCGATCCTCGTCGCCAGCCCGGAGTACAACGGGTCGCTGACGGGGCCGCTCAAGAACGCTCTGGACTGGGCGTCTCGACCCGGCGGCGACGCGGTGCTCGGCGGGAAGCCTCTCGCGGTCGTCGGCGCCAGCCCCAGCCGCTTCGGTGCAGCCTGGGCCCAGGCCGAGACGCGGCGGACCGCCGACCGCATCGGTGCCCGGGTGGTCCCGCTGGAGCTGCCGGTCGCAGGTGCCGCCGAGGCCTTCACCGCCTCCGGTGATCTTCGCGACCCCGAGTTGGCAGACCGCCTGCAGCGCCTCGTGACCGCGCTGGTCGATCTGGCCCGAGGACGGACCGAGCTGGAACGCCTCGCGATGGAGGGCGACGCGGTCGAGGTCGGGGCGGCCCCGCCGAGCGTCGCGGCGTGAGCGCGAGAAGGTCAGCGGCGAGCGGCGTCCCGGACCGCTGACCGGCCTCTGGCTGGGCCAGAAGATGCCGCGACCGCTCCCCCTGCTCCGTACGTACCGACCAGTGGATGACCGTACGACCAGTGGGTGACGAGCGATCGCAGCGTCACCATCGCATTCCGTAGTCGAGCTCGAGGAAGGCGAACACGTGGAGCACGACGAGTTCATCGGACAGGTACAGGCCCGCGCACGGCTGGACTCCCGCGGAGCTGCGGAGACGGCGACCCGAGCGACCCTGGAGACGCTCGGTGAGCGGATCCCTGAGGGCCTGGCCCCCAACCTCGGGGCGCAGCTGCCGATCGAGATCGGCCGCCATCTCGAGCAGGATCGCACCGAGCGGTTCGAGCTCGATGAGTTCTGGCGTCGTGTCACCGAGCGCGAGCGTCCCGGGGTGGAGTTCCCCGACGCGGCGTTCCACTCCCGGGCCGTGGTGTCGGTGGTCGCAGAAGCGATCACCGGGTCGGGCGTCGACCGTCTCAAGGACGCGCTCACGCCGGAGTGGGAGCCGCTGTTCGAGTTCCCCTTCGAGCCCTGAGCCCCGAGCCCGGGGCCCCGCGCGGAAGGGACATCGTGGTGCGTCAGATCGAACCCGCCGAGGCCTGGCAGCAGGCCCACCGCGGTGAGCTCGAGATCCTCGACCTGCGGACGCGCCAGGAGCGACGCCGCCATGGTGCGCCACCTGGGGCACGCAAGGTCTCGGTGCTCCGCCACGCGCTGTGGCCCCGTGAGGACGACACGGCCTACCTGTGCCAGCACGCCAACCGCTCCAAGCTCACCGCTTGGCGTGGCGCTCCGGAGATCGCCGGCGGGTTCACCCGCTGGGACGACACAGGCCTGCCGGTCGAGCACCCGTGAGCCGACCCGCAAGGCCGTGACCGCTGCCGTGCGGCCCTCCCTCGCGACCGACACGGCCCACCGGGTGAGCGGCGAGCGCGACACTCCCCAACAGGGGCGCCAGACAGATCGGCCCGCGCGAGAGTCCGC
>PWEU01000387.1 GCA_003554005.1 Nitriliruptoraceae bacterium | reverse complement strand
TCAAGTCCAACCTGATCGTCGGGATGGGCGAGACCGACGACGAGGTGCTGGAGTGCCTGCGGGACCTGCGCGCGGCCGGCGTGGACACGCTGACGATCGGCCAGTACCTGCAGCCCTCGTCGCAGCACCTCCACCTCGAGCGCTACGTCACGCCGGAGACCTTCGCCCGGTTCCGGACCTACGGCGAGGTGGAACTCGGTTTCGCCCACGTGGAGGCCGGTCCGATGGTGCGCTCCAGCTACCACGCCGGCCAGCAGGCCATGGACGCACACGCCTGGCAGCCCTCACCTGGCCAGCCCGGCGGGGGTGTTGAGACCGGCGGCGGCAGCTGAGGTCAGCAGCGGCGCCCGGCTGCGTTCCGCGGTGACACCAGCACCGAGACCGCCGTCACCGCGTCGTCACTACACGTCATCATGGTCACCGACCTCGTCCAGGTCGGCCCCGGCTTCCGCCAGGTCGGCAGGCGGCGGCGAGGTGTCGCCGCGCAGTGCGGCGGACCGGGCCCGAGCGACGCCGGCATCGTCCGGCAGGACGTGTTCGAAAGGCGGCGCGTCCTCGCCCCCGAGCGAGACCGGCTGTTCGGTGCGCAGCCACACGGTGCGCTGTGGGAACGGGATCTCCACCTCGGCGGCGTCGAAGCCGTTCTTGACGCGCCGACGCAACTCCCGGGCGATCGCGTACTGCTTGCCGGGCTGGGTCTTGACGACCAGCCGGATGTCCACGCTGTCGTTGCCGAGGTTCTCCACCCCCCAGATCTCGGGCTCGTCGAGGAAGATCTCCTGGTAGTCCTCCTCGTGGGCCATGTCCGCGGCGATGGTCAGGATCAGCTCGCTGGCCGCGTCGATGTCGGTGCCGTAGGCGACGCCGATGTCGAGCAGGGCGCGCGCCCACTCCTGGCTCTTGTTGCCGACCCGGGCGATCTGGCCGTTCGGGACGTGCCACAAGGTCCCGGTCACGTCCCGGATGCGGGTCGTGCGCAGCGAGACCCCTTCGACCACGCCCGTGGCGTCGCCGACGTCGATGATGTCACCGACCCCGTACTGATCCTCGGCGAGCATGAAGATCCCCGCCAGGAAGTCGCTGACCAGCCCCTGGGCCCCGAACCCGATGGCGACACCGAGGATGCCGGCCCCGGCGAGCAGCGGGGTCAGGCTGATCCCGAAAGCGGTCGACAGCAGGATGAGCACGGCGAGCGTCCAGACGAGCACGCTGACCACACTGTCGGCGAGCGCGCCGAGCGCCTCCGCCCGCTGGGCCCGACGGACGGAGACCGGGGCGTGGCTCCGACGTTCCTCGCCCAGGTTCCGCCGACGGGTCAGCGCGGCGGACTTCGGCTCGACGGCCGCCGCGATGGCCCGACGGATCAGGCGTTTGAGCAGCAGCAGCACGACGGTGGCCAGCACGAAGATCAGCACCACCTGGGCGATCACATCGATGCTGCCGGCGACCAAGGTGACCAGGGGTCCGTCCCCCAACTGCCCCTCGATGAACTCGGTCACCGGTCGTGAAGGTTCGCCGATCTCGATGGTCGGTTCCTCGGTCTCGGCTTCCTGCGCGAACAGCATCTGCACCCTCGGTTTCCGCTAGCCGGTGTCGTGAACGGGCGCGCAGGCTAGCGGTCTCGCCGCCACCCCCTCGACAGGCACCGGGCCCGCGTAACGCGCTGGAAACACCCGGGAAAACCTCGGGGAACCACCTGCTCGTAGCGTTCCGCTCCGCAGGACCGATCTGGGTGGCACGTGCGAGCGTGCTGCTCTCCGGACGGGCGAGGCGCCCCGCCGAGTCCCAACCGCGGCCGACACGGCGCGGTGAGGGTGCTTCGGCGCCCTCCCGGGGGTTGTCCGGTCGCGTCGGTTCCGGGCGCCTCGCCCACCTGCAGCGATCACCGACCAGCGCACCTGCTCCGCCCGTCAGCGGCAGGGGGCGCGTTGACACCACGCACGAACCGACAAGGAGCGAGAAGTTGGGTAGCTCACCGCAGAACGCACAGGAGGTCCTGGACCTGATCGAGAGCGGGGGGTTCGAGTTCATCGACCTCCGCTTCATCGACCTGCCAGGCGTGACGCAACACACCACGTTCCCGACCACCAACGTCAGCGCCGCGACCTTCGAGAACGGCATCTACTTCGACGGGTCGTCGGTCCGCGGGTTCCAGGGCATCCAGGAATCGGACATGCTGCTGATGCCCGATCCGACGACCGCGGTCGAGGACGCCTTCCGCGAACGCAAGACCCTGATGATGTACTGCCACATCCTCGATCCCATCACGGGCGAGGCGTACTCGCGGGACCCGCGCAACATCGCCCGCAAGGCCGAGGCCTACCTCGCCTCCTCCGGTGTCGCCGACACGGCGTTCATGGGGCCCGAGGCGGAGTTCTTCATCCTGGACTCGGTCCGGTTCGACTCGGGCGGCAACGCCTCGTTCTACGAGGTGGACTCCATCGAGGGCGCCTGGAACACCGGACGCGATGAGGAGGGTGGCAACAAGGGCTACAAGCCACGCACAAAGGGCGGTTACTTCCCCGTCCCCCCGATGGACCACTACGCCGATCTGCGCTCCGAGATGATCCACAACCTCGAGGCGTTCGGCATCCAGACCCAGCTCCACCACCACGAGGTGGGGTCCGGCGGACAGGGTGAGATCGGCATCCAGTTCGACACCCTGGCCAAGATCGCCGACAAGTTGATGACCTTCAAGTACGTGGTCAAGAACACCGGGGCCGCGGCCGGCAAGACCGTGACCTTCATGCCCAAGCCCATCTTCGGTGACAACGGGTCGGGGATGCACACCCACCAGTCGCTGTGGAAGGACGGCGAGCCGCTGTTCTTCGACGAGTCGGGCTACGGCCAGCTGTCGGACACGGCCCGCTGGTACATCGGCGGCCTGCTGGCGCACGCGAAGTCGATCCTCGCGTTCACCAACCCGACCACCAACTCCTACCGCCGCCTCGTGCCGGGCTTCGAGGCACCGGTCAACCTGGTGTACTCGGCTCGCAACCGCTCAGCGGCGGTGCGTATCCCGATCTCCGGGGAGTCCCCCAAGGCCAAGCGCATCGAGTTCCGGGTCCCGGACCCGTCCTCCAACCCCTACCTCGCCTTCGCGGCGATGATGATGGCCGGGGTGGACGGGGTGAAGAACCGTATCGAGCCGCCGGACCCGGTGGACAAGGACATCTACGACCTGCCACCGGAGGAGCTGCTGAACCTCCCGGCCGTGCCGCGATCGCTGGAGGAGGCCCTCGACGGGCTCGCCCATGACCACGAGTTCCTGCTCGAGGGTGACGTCTTCACCGAGGACCTCATCGAGACCTGGATCGAGTACAAGATGGAGAACGAGGTCGCCCAGGTCGCCCTGCGCCCCCACCCGCACGAGTTCGAGATGTACTTCGACATCTGAGCCACGCCCGGACCCGACGAGGTCCGAGCGACGCTCCGCGCACCACCCTTGGGGCCGGCACCCGCGATCTGCGGGGCCGGCCCTGCGGTGTCCACCCGGGCCGGCGAG
>PWEU01000171.1 GCA_003554005.1 Nitriliruptoraceae bacterium | reverse complement strand
TGGGGGTTCCTCGACGACTCGGTGGTCGGTCGGGACATCCGGATCACCCTGACGCGGACCGATGACGAGCGGTGGCAGCCCGGCGGTGCGGAGCAACGCCAGCACTGCATGCGGGGCGTCTCTGGCGACCAGACCGCCTGCATCTAGGACGCGCGCGCGCAACACCCGGGTCCTAGCGCTGCGCGGCACCGGCCTCGGATGGCCGGCGTCGCCGCTGGCCGAGATCGGGGTCGGCAGCCACCGTCGCGATGTCCTTGCCGTAGTGGGCGTCGTGCACCCCGCAACGGCTGCCGAGCGCACAGACGATCCGCCCATCCCGGTGGATCAGCGACACCTCGCAGTCGTTGCTGCCCCCGCTGCACTCGAAGGTGTGTGACGCGAACTCGGTGCCGGGCTCGCAACCGGTGAACCCACCGCGTGCGTCGCGGGTCAGGGCGAGGAACGCGGCCCCGAGCGCACCCGAGGTCCGCGGTTCGTCGTGGATGCGGACCTCGTGGCCGGTGAGCTCCACGAAGGCATCGGCCACACCCTCGTTCAGCGCGACCGCACCGGTGAACATGACAGGTCCCTGGATCTTCCGGGACCGGCAGACGTTGCTGAGGAAGTTCTGGGCGAGCGCCGTGCTCATGCCCTTGACGATCCCGCTCGCCGGGTAGCCGGCCTGCTGCTTGGACACGATGTCCGACTCCGCGAACACCCCGCAACGACCCGTGATGTTGACCGAGCAGGGCGCGGAGCGAGCGCAGGTGCCCAGCTCCTCCACGGCGAGCCCGAACTCCCGGGCCGCCGAGGTGAGGAACGAGCCCGTACCCGCAGAGCAGATGCTGTTCATGCCGAACCACGCGGGGACACCGTTGGCGTCGAGCGAGATGAACTTGCTGTCCTGTCCACCGATCTCGATGATCGAGCGGACCCCGGGCTCGCACAGCATGCAACCGACGGCCTGGCAGCTGATCTCGTCGATCGCCAGCGGAGCGTCGAGCAGCGCCTGCGCGAGCCGGCGCCCCGAGCCAGTCGTCGCGCCACCGACGATCGTGCGGTCCGGGTTGCGCCCCGTGATGGCGGGGAGCACGGTCCTGATCGCGTTCATGGGATCGCGGTGGTTGAGCTCGTACTGCTCGTCGATGATCTCGTGGGTCTCCCCGTCGAGGAGGACGGCCTTCGTCGACGTGCTGCCGACATCGATGCCGACCCAGACGCCCGGTCGGGTCGTCTGCAGCAACGAGCCGACCCCTTGCCGGCGGAAGCTGGCCATGTTGACCAGTGCCTCGGCGCGGGTGATGACGTTCTGCTCGCCGAACTGCTGGTCGAACACGAAGTGGTTGACGCTGATGCCGTAGTCGCTCGCGGCCTCGTCGACCAGTACGGAGACGGTCGCTTCCGGCATGCACGGGAACGGCATGAGGTGCACGACGCTGTCGAAGCCGGCCAGGGCGTAGTAGATCGTCCAGGTGATGCTCTCCTTGCCGTGCCCACCGACCCGCTCCTTGGGCAGGTAACGGTCCGCCTCACGCTTGGCGCGGTGGTAGAGCTCAGCGTCGACGTCAGGCCGCTGCATGCGACCGACGCACCAGGCCCTCACCTCGGGCCACATGCCGAGGTAGGAGAACCCGGCCGCCCACTTCGCCTTCTTGGGCGCTTCTCGCCCGCCGGGACCTGCCCCGGCGTCGAGGAGCTGGTTGAACAGGAACTGCACGAGCGGGAGCGCGTTGTGCACGTAGGCGCCGGCGTCCTCGAGCTTCTTCACCAGCCCGAGGTTCGCGGCCGGTTCCAGCACGGTGTAGATCTCACCGCAGACGCCGACCTTGGGGCGCCCGTCGGCGTCGGCCTGTGAGAGCTTGCGCGCCTGGGCCTCCATGAAGGCGAGGTCGGCGGCCCACAGCTTGCGCAGGACCGAACGGACGACCCGGCGGCTCTGTGCCCGGGAGAACTCGTCGAGGACATCCTCGAGCCAGCCGGTGACGTTCATCGGCTGCAGGGGGTGGATCCGCATCTCGACGTCCAGCTGCCGCAGCGTGCTGGCGTGCATGATCCAGTACGCCTTCTGTCGGCAGTCACCGCACTGGTCCCACTCGAGGACGTTGTCGACGCCCTCGTCGTGCAGGTCGAGGATGTTGCCGAGGGTGATCTTCGCCGGCAGGCAGATGTTCTCGTCCATGCAGCCGGCGCCGCGGTCGACGGTCCTGCGCGTGATCGGGGGCGCCAGCTCGAGACGCAGACCGTCGATGCCCTCCTCGGCGAGTGCTTCCTCGAAGGACCGCTTGAGCAGAGGGCTGTACCTGCCGATGCGTGGCACACCGACTCGCGTGGTCTCTGGTCTCACCTCGGGCGTTGCCTCGGGCGTTGGCTCGGGCGCCGTCTCTGCCGTCGTCATGCCGCCTCCTATACCTCGGTTCAGGGAGCCGATCCGCATGGACCCCGCGCGTCGTCACCTTCATCTCCGGCGCGTGTCGGAAGCCACCATCGTCGGCAAGCGGCACGACGGCTGTCAATGGCCCCCCGACCATGATCCGGTCCGAACCGGCCGAGGGTTGTCAGCAGCAACGCCCTCGCAGGACCTCCACGGGCCCCGGAGGCGGCGTTGCTCGCCGGTCGCTGGCTGGCGTCGCGGCGACCGAAGCAAACCGGACACGGGTGCGCGTCGCGCACCAGGCAGCGTGCCGGGCGCCCGAACCACGGGGCGCAACGGCCCGAACCCGGACCTCACGCTGTCAGCGCGCCGTGGCGCGGTCACCGGCCGTACGGACGGTCGCCAACGCCGACGTCCAACTGGCCGTCGACGGCGAGACGCTCGCGCGGTCCGTCGATGCCTTGCTCGCCTGTGCAGCGGCGTGCACCGCGTGCTCGTCCGCCTGCTTCGCGGAGGACGATGTCGCCCAACTGAAGGACTGCATCGCCACCAACGATGTCTGCGCCGCGATCTGCGCGGCGACCGCCACCGCGGCCGCCAGACTCCACAACGGTTCGTGGACGGCCCTGCAGAAGCAGCTGGAGGCCTGTCTCCATGTCTCCCGCGCGTGCGCGGATGAGTGCGGCGAGCATGGGGCGCAGCACGATCACTGCCGGGGATGCGCCGAAGCCTGCGAGCGCGCCGAGAAGGCGGCCGGCATGCTGCTCGAGGCCATCCCGGCCTGAGTGAGCGCGCCGCCCCGGGCCAGACGCGCCACGTACCTGCTGCTCGTTCCTGATGCCACTGGTTCGAAGGCACCAGGACGTCCGCGACCGGGAGATGCGGTTGCGGTGGCTGATCACGGGCGGTCTCGTCCTCGCCGCGACGGTCACTCCCCGGCCCCCTCGAGTGCCTCGGACCCGGTAGCCGCGCGCGCGGACAGGCTCGGTGCGACGGCACGCAGGAGCAGGAGCAGGCCCGTGACCGTCCCCGCCAGACCGAGCCACGGGGTCATGGCGGGCAGGAAGGCCCCGAGCACCTCCGCCAACACCAGCCACCACACCGCGAGCAGGAGCACCCCCGCGCCCAGGGCCCCGAGCCGAGGCACCCAGCGCGAGACGCGACGGGACGACACCGGCCCGCTCCCCGCGCGCAGGCGGCGCACGATGGTGACGGCGAGCGTGGCCGAGACCGCGATCATCAGCGCGATCGCGACCCACGCTCCGGTACGCAGAACGGTGTACACGCCCACGAGCGTGGGACGGCCGAGCTGGTTGGCCCGGCTCCATGCCTGCAGTTCCTGGATGATGAGCGGGTAGCCGTTGCGGCTGTTGGTGAGGACCACCATGCCCTGCCCCGTGCCCGGCACGGTGGCGAACCCGCTGATCCATCCCTCCTCCTCCCCGGCGTTCATGACCAGCTGGACGCCCTCGAGGCCTTCCACGAACTGGCCGTATGCCGCGGCGTCCGCCATCAGTCGATGTGGCAGTCCCGCGGTCTCGGCTCGCGGTCGGTGCAGTTGGCGCACCTCGGCCGGTGAGAGGAGACCACGCCCGGCCGCACGCTCACCGTCGTGCGCCGCGGCGACGAAACGGGCCAGGTCGACGGCGGTGGTGTGCAGCCCGCTCGCACCCAGCGGGCTCGGCCAGGTCGGTGCAACCGGTTCCCCGTCCGCGGTGTAGCCCGTCGCCGAGCGCGCCACGTCGCTGGCATCCAATGCGAACGTCGAGTCCTCCATCCCGAGCGGCTGGAGCACCCGCTCAGCCAGCACGCTCGCGAAGTCATCGCCCGACGTGTCCTCGACCAGCAACGCCAGCAGGGCGTAGCCGGGGTTGGAGTAGATGAACCCCGATCCCGGCTCCTGTACGAGTGTGAACGCCTCCTGGTCCACCTCGCCCGAGCGGAAACGCGCGGGCGAGAGGGGCGTCGCCCCGATCGCGAACGGCAACCCGGAGGTGTGGGCCAGCAGCCTTCGGGGTGTGACCCCGGAGGTGTCGTACGGCGAGTCGGGCAGCGACCACCCGTCCACCTGCTCCTCGACGGGGGCGTCGAGGTCGATGACACCCTCGGCTGCCAGGTACAGCACGGCCCAGGCGGTCACCGACTTCGACAACGACCCCGCCTGGAACATCGTGTCGGCTCGCACCGGCCGGCCGGTCGCCACCTCGGCGATCCCGAAGCCCTCGGCCCACACCATCTCGCCGTCGTCGACCAGGGCGACCGCCGCCCCGGGCACCTGGTAGCGGGCGAGGTTGGCCTCCACCCGTTCCCGCACCTCGGCCACCTCGGCATCGCGATCGGCTGCCGACCCGACCGGCGATGGGCCGGTGGTGGCCAGGAGCAGCAGGGCACCCACCGCTGCGACGGCACCGGGGACGGTGGAGAACCGACCCACCCGCATACCCGAGTCCTTCCGGAACCCTCTGCTCCACCGATGGTCGCCACGCTACGGCGACGCGCTGGGCGGTGCCCCGCGCGTCGTGGTCGGGTGGTCAGGGCCGGACTACCCCCGCTGGCCTCGCTCCGTCGAGGTGTCGAGGTGGTGCATGGCTGCCGCTCGCCGGGTCATCCACCGCCAGCCGAGCACGACCAGCACCAGCGCGACCGCCGCATCCGCACCGACCTCCAGGGCCACGTCGCTGCCGTCGACCAGTGCCTCCGCGACGACGTTGCCCACCGCGTGGAACCACACCACGGAGAACACGACCCGTCCGCTGGCGTTGTAGAGCCACGCGTAGATCGGCGAGCCGACCAGTATCGCCGCGTGGAACCCCCAGAACCGTGGTGTCCCGACCCCGAGACCGGCCTGGTAGGTGCCCTCCAGCCAGAACAGCGGCAGGTGCCAGAGCGCCCAGAAGACCCCGACCACCAGCGCAGCCGCCAGCAACGGCAGGCGCTCCTGCAGAGCCGCGAGTCCGTAACCCCGCCACCCCGGCTCCTCCACTGCCCCGGCCACCGCGCCCACGGCGAGGAACGCCAGCGGTGCCTCGACCAACCGGAGGCTCACCGCCGGTGACAGCAACGCCGGGACGCCCATCATCACGAGCACGAGACCGGTGGCGATCACGTACCAGCGCGCCGGCAGGGTGCGGGGATCGAGGCAGCGGCGCCAGAAGGCACCCAGCGTCTCAGGCCAGTACCCCAGCCCGATCAGCAGCGAGGGCACGACCACCGGCCCCAGGAAACCGGCGACGGTCAGCAGGACCGTCGGGAACGCCAACCATGGCCGACCCGTCAGCACCGCAGCCCCGAGGAACAGCCAGGGCCAGGCCACCGTGCCCGACAGCGCCAGCCACGGCGCCGGCCTCCCCTGCGGCTCCGGCACGCTCACCTCGGCTCTGGTCCGCATGCTCCGTCCCCCGAGCCTGCGCGAGGAGCGCGACACGCGCAAGGTGGCTTTCAGCCAGTGGCGAGCAACTGCCCGCCGCGCCCCCTGACGGCGACATCCGCCGTCGCGGCCGGCCCGGTGTCGGATCAGCCAGCGACCAGGCGGTCCCGCCCTTCCCAGTAGGGCTCACGGAGGCGGAACTTCTGCAGCTTGCCGGTCGCGGTGCGTGGCAACTCCGTGCGCAGCTCGATCGACGTCGGGCACTTGTAGTGGGCGAGCATCTCCCGGCAGTGGGTGATCAGCTCGCTCCCGGCGACGTCCTCGTGACCGGCCGCCGGAACGACGAGCGCCTTGACCGTTTCGCCCCAACGTGGGTCGGGGACACCGATCACCGCGACCTCGGCGACCGCCGGATGCCGGTGCAGCGCGTCCTCGACCTCGATGGACGACACGTTCTCGCCGCCGGTGATGATGACATCCTTCTTGCGGTCGACGATGGTGAGGTGCCCCTCGTCATCGAGCACGCCACCGTCGCCGGTACGGAACCACCCACCCTCGAGCGCGGTCGCGCTCGCATCTGGCTGTTCCCAGTAGCCCGCCAGCGCATGGTTGCCGCGCGCGAGCACCTGACCGTCGTCATCGATCCGGAGTTGCACGCCGAGCGCCGGCGCGCCCGCGCGCATCAGCTTCGCCGCGCGGTCCCGGGCGGAGAGCGCGTCCCACTCCTCGCGGGTGCGGTTGAAGGTGAGCAGCGGCGAGGTCTCGGTGAGCCCGTACAGCTGCATGAACTCCCACCCGAGCTCGGTCTCGACCCGCTCGATCGTCGTGCTCGGCGGCGGCGCACCGGCCACCAGGATCCGGACACGGTCACGACCGGGGACCTCGTCCCAGTCCCTGGCTGCGTCGAGCACCATGGCCACGACCGCCGGAGCGCCGCACAGCAGGGTCACCCCGTGGTCGCGGACACGGCGCAGGATCTCGTCGCCGTCGACCTTCCGCAGCACCACCTGCGGCACGCCCATCGCAGCGAGCGCGAACGGCATCCCCCACCCGTTGACGTGGAACAGCGGCAGCGTGTGCAGGTAGACGTCGCGGTCCGACACACCGGCGTGCCAACCGAGCGTCGCCGCGTTGAGCCAGAGCGAGCGGTGGGTGAGCTGGACCCCTTTCGGCTTGGCGGTCGTCCCCGAGGTGTAGTTGATGGTGGCGGTCGCGGTCTCGTCGCGGTCCCACGGCGCCGGGGAGCCGCCGGCGACGGTGAGCTGCTCGTCGTCACGGCCCAGCACGAAGGTGTGCTCGACCTCGATGCCGGCGAGGTCGTCCTCGAGTTCGGGGTCCACCAACAGCACCCGTGCCCCCGAGTGCTCGACGATGTAACGGATCTCCTCGCGACCGAGGCGGAAGTTGATCGGCACCAGCACCCGGCCCCACGCGGACACGCTCCACAGCGCCACGAGCATGCGGGCGCTGTTGTGCGACACGATGGCGACGCGGTCGCCGCGCTCGAGGCCGAGCCGGTCCCATGCGGCCGCCTGCTGCCGGGCCCGCTCGGCCAGCTCGTCGTAGGTCAGCGTGCCGAGGGAGGGGGCAGGCTGGTCCGGCTCATCGACGACCCCCGTCCGCCTCCCGTAGACCTGGCTCGCGCGGGCGAGATGGTCGTGGACCGTCAGCGGTACGTGCATCTTTGGGCCCCTCCAGCCGACTCAGTCGCCGGCGCGTAGCTCGAGCGCGGCCCGTGCGATGGCGACGCCCCCTCCGAAGGTCATGATCAGACCGATACCGGGCAGCCAGCCCCCCAGCCCCACCATCCCGACCAGGTGCACGACCTGCCACAGCGGCAGGGCCATCGCGATCGCCGCGATGCCGATGGCATGCAGGAGCACGAGGCGCCGGCTGCGCATCAGGGACGCACCGATGCCGATCACCCCGGCGAACACGGTCCAGCTCCCGGCACCCCGCATGCCACCGAACGTGCCGAGGCTCGTCATGAGCCAGGGCAGGAAGGCGCCGACCGTGATCAGGATGCTGGCCCACAGCAGGGTCTGCTGCCCGTGGCCGGCGTAGGGCCAGCGCGGTCTGGCGGCTGCGGGTGAGGTGGTGGCGACGGCGTCGCTCGTGGTGAGGTCCATGGCGGACACCGTAATCACCGAGGTCCGTGACGCTCTGTGCCACTCGGCGAACGGGTTGCCTCGCTCCCCCAGCGGCGCCCGGCGGAGCCCGAGCGGTCGGCAGGGCGTCCCGGCGCCGCTTGGGCCACCTCGCTGACCGTTCGCGCCGAGCATCGGTCCGCTCATGGCGCCGGTCTTGCGGGCGGTCCGCCGCCCGTGCAGCGTCGGCGCGCAGCGGTGGCATCGATCCGTCTGACGGGCTTGCCCGTCGACGTCTGGTGGGAGGAGACGAGGGTGAGTGAGACGACTGAGGGCAAGGACCCGGACAACGGCTGGCGGGAGGAGTACTGGAAACGGAACCTGCGACTGATGGCGATCCTGCTCGCGATCTGGTTCACCGTCTCGTTCGTGTTCTGGATCCTGCTCGTGGAGCAGCTCAACCAGATCGTCATCGCGGGATTCCCGCTCGGCTTCTGGTTCGCCCAGCAGGGCTCGATCTACGTGTTCGTGGTGCTGATCCTGGTCTACGCGAAGCGGATGGACCGCCTCGACATCGAGTTCGGCGTCGATGAGCGCGACCAGAACGGAGACCGGCTATGAGCGACATCCAGTTCTGGACGCTGATCTTCATCTTCCTCAGCTTCACGGTCTACATCGGCATCGCCTGGCGGAGCCGGGTGAAGGAGACCGCCGGTTTCTACGTCGCGGGTCAGGGCATCCCGACCGTCGCGAACGGTGCGGCGGTCGCCGCCGACTGGATGTCCGCCGCGTCGTTCATCTCGATGGCGGGGCTGATCGCCTTCCTCGGCTACGACGGTGCGATCTACCTGATGGGCTGGACCGGCGGGTACGTGCTGCTGGCCCTGCTGCTCGCCCCCTACCTGCGCAAGTGGGGCAAGTTCACGGTCCCCGAGTTCGTCGGTGACCGCTACTCCGAGCTGGTGCGCACGATCGCCGCCGGGGCGGCCATCCTGATCTCCTTCACCTACGTCGTCGGTCAGATGCGTGGGGGCGGCATCGTCTTCAGCCGGTTCCTGAACATGCCGGTCGCCGGCGGCGTCGGCGTGGCTGCGGCCATCATCTTCCCCTACGCCGTGCTCGGCGGCATGAAGGGGATCACCTGGACCCAGGTCGCGCAGTACACCGTGCTGATCACCGCCTACCTGATCCCGGCGGCGGCGATCTCGCAGACGTTCACCTCCTTCCCGATCCCCCAGATCACCTTCGGTCAGGTGCTGGACGAGCTCAACGCCCTGTCCATCGAGTTCGGGCTGAACTCCTACACCCAACCGTTCACGGAGCGTCCACAGCTCGACATCTTCCTCGTGACGATGGCGGTGATGATCGGCACGGCCGGGCTGCCCCACGTCATCATCCGCTTCTACACCACGAAGTCGGTGCGGGGGGCCCGGTACTCGGCGTTCTGGGCCCTGCTGTTCATCGCACTGCTCTACTCGACCGCACCTGCGGTCGGCGCCTTCGCGAAGTTCAACATCCTCGAGGGGCTCGGTGGCACCGCGGTCGACGAGCTCCCGGACTGGGTGGAGAACTGGGAGGCGACCGGCCTCGTGATCATCAACCCGGAGGCGGACACGATCGAGTCGATCAGCAACCGCGCAGCCGACGGCGCCGACATCACCGTCGACAACGACATCCTCGTGCTCGCCAACCCCGAGATCGCGGGGCTGCCGGCGCCGGTGGTCGGGCTCGTCGCGGCCGGAGGCATGGCAGCCGCCATGTCGACCGCGGCCGGCCTGTTGCTCGTGATCAGCTCGTCGGCGTCCCACGACTTCTACTTCCGTCGCATCAAGAAGGGCGATGCGACCGAGCGGGAGAAGCTGCTGGTCGGGCGGCTCGCCATGGCCGGCGCGGTCGTGATCGCGGTGATCGGTGGCATCAACCCGCCGGCGTTCGTCGCGCAGGTGGTCGCGTTCGCCTTCGGCCTGGCGGCGTCGAGCTTCTTCCCGATCATCGTGCTCGGGATCTTCTGGAAACGCTGCAACGCCAAGGGTGCCGCCGCCGGGATGGTCTCCGGCCTGGCGTTCACCGCGACCTACATGATCTGGTCGCTGTACATCTCGCCGGGCTCGACCGTGTTCGGCATCAGCCCCGAAGGCATCGGCACCGTCGGTGCGCTGGTGAACTTCGCGGTCGCGATCGGCGTCTCCAGGGCGACCCCGGCACCACCGGCACAACTGATGGAGTTCATCGAGGAGATGCGCTACCCGGCGGCGAGCCGGCGGATCGCGCCGCCGACCGCCGACCAGGCCCCCGAGACGGAGCTCGGAGGCGCCTAGGGCAGCCCACGGCTGACGTCGGGGCACGGGAAGCGTCCGTGCCCCGACGTCTCACGCTGAGAGGTGGACGCGGAGCGCGAGGTAGAGCTCGGCGGTGGCGATCGCGTCGGCGGCGGCGTCGTGGGCCTGGTGGGGCGGCAGCCCGAGCGCGTCCCGGGCCCCGGCGAGATCGCGGGGCAGTCGACGACCCGACCCGGTGGCCCGTTGCCGCCGGCGGACCCGTTCGATCAGGTCGATGGTGTCGACGACCCGCGGGGACGGCCACTGCAGGCCGGTCGCGGCGCAGGCCCGCTCGAGCACCCGGACGTCCAGCGCCGCGTGGTGCACCAGCAGCGCGTCGGTGCCGGAGATGGCAGCGAGCACCTCCGGCAGCACGTCGGCGAGCACCGGCGCCGAGATGACGTCGGCGGGTCGCAGGTGGTGCGCGATGATGCCTTCGACCGCCGAGCGGTTCGCCGGACGCACCAGGGTCGAGGTGGTGGCTCCGATCCGCACGGCGTCGTCCACGATGGGCACGGTCCCGATCGCGATGATCTCGGCCAGCTCGGGGTCGAAACCCGTCGTCTCGAGGTCGAGCGCGAGCAGCCGGCGCGGCGGTCGCCGCGGGCCCGGCAGAAGCCGGTCGAGGATCGCGCCGAGCCGGTTCACCGCGACACCTCCGCGCCTCCGAGGCGGTGGATCACCGACTGCTGGACCCGCGCCACGGCGACGAAGGCCTCCTTGAGGTGCCGGCGGCGGATCGGCGTGAGCTCGTCGAGGTGCACCAGGTTGGACAGCTCACGATGCTCGCGCCAGGCCTCCAGGTGGTGCTCGAGCCGCAGGGCCTGGAAGAACCGGAACGCTTCGGTGAGCTCTTCCGCGCCGTCGAGGCCGAGGGTGCCACGGTCGACGGCGACGGCGAGGCGGTCGGTCGTGGCGCGGGTCGTGGTGCCGGCCTCGACCGCGAGGACCCGCGCGAGCGCCACGATCGGGTTGATGCCGCCGGCCTTGACGTCGACGTCGCCGTCGGCGGTGCTGCGGACCCGGTGCAGCAGTCCGAGCGGAGGCCGGGAGACGCCGGCTCCGGAGGCGAAGCGCGCGAGGAACCCCCCGTCGTCGTGGTGGGCCCGCACGGTCTCGTCGAGGGCGCTGACGTCCAACGTCCCGGCGACGACCCGGTGGTCGAAGAAGATGCTGGTCTCGTACAGGGCGCGGACGTCGGGCTCGGCGAACCAGTGCTCGAAACGAGCCTGCCAGGTCGCGACGGTGCCGGACCAGTTGGTCGCCATGACGCCGCCGGGACAGTGCGGGAGCCCGGCGGCGGCGAGCTGCTCGGTGATGTCGGCGGCGAAGGCGGCGAACCAGGCGGCGCCCTCCTCATCGACCTCGCCGTGGACCAACGCGTGGTCCTGGTCGGTCAGCAGCGTCTGCTCGCGACGGGCGTCCGAACCGAGGGTCAGCCACGCGAAATCGCTCGGCGCCGGACCGAGGGCCTCGATCGCCAGCGTCACCGCCCGCCGCAGGAGCACATCGGTCAGCATGGACACGGTGCGGGTGATCTCGAGAGGGGACAGACCGGCGGAGAGCAGCCCCGAGACGGTCGCGTTGAGCCGCTCGCGGACCCGCCCGAACGCCTCGCGCTGTGCCGTCGCGATCTCGCGCTGTACGTGGAAGGGGCTGGAAGCATCGGAACGCAACAGGTCACCGGTGGTGATCACCGCGATCAGCTCACCCTCGCGTTCCACACCGAGGTGGTGCATCGAACGTTCGAGCATGGTGGTGCGGGCCTCGACGATCGAGGTGGTCGCGTCCACGGCGTGGATCGGGCGCGACGCCACACGCATCCCGGGGGTGGTGGGACCGTGATCCTCGGCGAGGACCCGGTCGCGGAGGTCGCTCGTGGTGACGATCGCGGGTGGTTCGGCGCGCAGCACGACCGAGCTCACCCGCTCCACCCGCATCGTCCGAGCGATCTGCGCGACGGTCGCGCCGGGCGGCAACGTCACCAGTTCGCGTG
This sequence comes from Nitriliruptoraceae bacterium, assembly GCA_003554005.1. GTDB lineage: Bacteria > Actinomycetota > Nitriliruptoria > Nitriliruptorales > Nitriliruptoraceae > T1Sed10-7. Next base: position 3,098 of record PWEU01000171.1, on the reverse strand, counting down.
AGATCAGGTCGGTGACCGGGGCCATCGGCACCACCGCCGACTGGCCGGTGTCGGGTCGCGACGTGGCCCGCAGTCGGCTCACCAGCCCCTTGGTGACCTCCTGTGAGAAGGCCGGCGTCGTCGCGAGGTCGCGGACGACGGGGCCCGGCAGCCGGTAGAGCAGCAGATCGTCGAGCGCATCGACGTCGAACTCGGGGCGTTGGCCGTCCTGGACCGCGGACAGGCCGAACCACTCACCCGCCTCGACGGTGAGGACCGGCAGGCCGTCCCGAGCGAGCAGCGCCGTGCCCTTGCGCACGACGTTGAGGTACCTACTCGGCTCACCGCCTCGGTGCAGGATGCGGGTCCCTCGAGCAACGTAGGTCACCTCGAGGGCGGACAGCGCCTTCGCGAAGGTCGCCTCGTCGAGCTGGTCGAACGGTGGGAGCGAGCGCAGGAAGTCCTCAGGGCCGAGGGCCTCGTACTCCCTCCTGTTCACGGACACCTCCCGCTCCGTCCCACCCATACACCTCATGACGCGACCGTGGCACCGACCCGAGGATGGCAAGCTCGATGATCGTAGAGGCCGCAACGTGCGTGGGGGCGGGTCTCTCCAGGAACCGCCGCCTCCGGCGTTGCGAGCGCCTAGTGTGCAGGCAACCACGACGATCCGTCGGGAGCGGAGGGGTGGGTGGGTGAGCCACGTCCGACGTCCGGGTCCGCGAACCACGACGGGCTGGACGAGTTCGATGCCCCAGCCGAGGTGGCCGCGTCGGCACGGACCCAGCGCCGCATCGCGCTGGCCTACGGGTTGCTGTTCGCGATCGGGGTCTTCGCGGCACCGGCGCTGTCGTTGACGCTGCCGTGGTGGTCGGGCGCGCGCCTGGCCGGCGGCATGTCGCCGGGGTTCGTGGTCGCCGCCGGTGGGCTCTACGCCTTCTTCCTCGCCCTCGGCGTCGCGGCGGCCTCGCTCGCACGCAGCGTCGAGGTCCGGATGCTCGGCACCTCGGACGAAGAGGATCCGCTCCCATGACACCGCGTCGGCGTGCCGCCCGGAGGCACGCATGAGCGGGCTGGACGCGGCGAGCCTGGCCATCCTCGGCGTGGTCGCGACGCTGGTCTCGGTGCTGGCGTGGCGGCGCACCCGCGCGACCACGGTCGACTTCTTCCTGGCCGGCCGCCAGGTCGGCATGCTCACCAACGCGGGCGCCATCTGCGGGGACTACCTGTCAGCCGCGTCGTTCCTCGGCGTCGCGGCGGCCGTCTACGCCTCCGGGGTCGACGGCGTCTGGTACGCGACCGGGTTCGCCGCCGGGTTCGTGCCGGTGCTGCTGTTCGTCGCGGCGCCGCTGCGGCGGCTCGGGAGCGTGTCGCTGCCGGACTTCCTCGCGGTCCGCTTCGGCTCCGACCACGTCCGCCTCGCGGCCGTGGTCGCGGTCGAGCTCGTGATCCTGAGCTACCTCGTGCCCCAGGCGGTGGGCAGCGGCCTCACCTGGGAGCTGCTCGTGGGCGAGGGCATCGCCGGGCTGTCACCGTACGCCACCGGCATCGTGGTCTCGACGGTGGCGGTCTCCGGGATCGTGATCATCGGAGGGATGCGGGGCACGACCTGGAACCAGGCGCTGCAGTTCGGGTTCCTGCTGGCCGTGGTCGTCTGGCTGGCCGCGCTGCTGTGGGCGGGCGGGTTCTCCTACCCGCAGGCGGTCGAGCAGGCGAGCGCGGCCCCCCTGCAGGCGGTCGTCGGGGACGAGGTCGTCGAGGTGGTCAATCGGCTCGACGGTGGCTCGGCGACCTTCGGCGAGCCCGGGGCCCGCTACGGCCCCGTCGGCCAGCTCGCGCTGCTCGTCACCCTGGTGCTCGGCACCGCAGGGCTGCCGCACGTGATGAACCGCTACTTCACCGCCGCCTCCGGCGCGGCCGCCCGCACCACGACCGTGTGGGTGATCGGGCTGGCGGGCTCGTTCTACGCGCTCGCCGTGATGCTCGGCACCGCGGCGCGGGTGCTCGTGGCGGAGCGCGCTGACGAGCCGTGGCTCGCCGATCTGACCGTCGACGGGGTGCTGCGCGTCCCCGAGCACGCCCTGTTGGTGCTCGGACGTCTGCTCGCGGACACCCCCGGCATGGCCATCGTGGCCGCCGCCGCGTTCGCCGCCATGGTGTCGACGATCGGCGGGCTGCTGCTGGCGGCGTCGGCATCGTTCGGGCACGACGTCGTGGCCCGGATACTGCGGCCGCACGGCGGTCCCCGAGAACCGGTCCGCGCGGGCCAGGCGGCCGTGATCGTGGTGAGCGTGGTGGCCGCCTTCCTGGCCCTGATCGTCGAGCCGTCACAGCTGCTGGCCCCCTTCCCGTCGCTGATCGCCACGATGGTGACCTGGGCGTTCGCGCTCGCCGGCTCCGCGCTCACCCCCGTGGTCCTGCTCGGGATCTGGTGGCCCGACGCGACCGCGCGCGGTGCCGTCGCCGGCGTTTGGACAGGGGGCGCCGTCGCCGTCGGTGCCCTGCTCGTGGGGCTCGTGACCGGCGCCGACCCGTCGGACGGGATCGGCGCCGTCCTGCTCGCGCCGGCGCTGGTCGCCGCACCCATCTCCGCGCTCACGATCGTGGTGGTCTCGCGGCTCGATCCCGCCCCCGGGGCCAGCGTGGCGGTGTGGACGCGCATGCACGGGACCGCCCACGAACGCCAGATGGAACGGCTGGCCCGAGTGACCCTGCGAGACCGGCGGTGATGCGCGGGACCGGACCGCTGTTGGCCGCCGTGACGGGGCTGTGGGTGATCATCGTGCTCGTGAGCCAGGTGCTGGCCGAACCGCCGCTGTCGCCGGTGGCCACCATCCTGGTCGGGGTGCTGGTCACCGACGTGCTGATCGTCGGTTACGGGTCCACCCTGCGCGGGCCTCGCCAGGGCCGCCGGCCACGCCGACCGCGCCGACCGCGCCCACCAGCGCCCGGGCGCTCGGGCGACCGCGGACCCGACGTGCAGGCACGCCCGGAGGGACTCACCGACGAGGTGGTGGACCAGGCGGTGGCACTGCTGCTGCCGCTCCTCGACGGGGACGCGATGTCGATCACCGACCGGCACCGGATGCTGGCGTTCGCCGGTCCGGGCCACGAACACC
>PWEU01000273.1 GCA_003554005.1 Nitriliruptoraceae bacterium | reverse complement strand
GCCGGTGAGGTCGTCGGCGTTGCGCGTGTAGAGGGCGACGCCGTGAGCGTGGGCGGTGGCGGCGATCAGCAGGTCCATCGCACGACGGCGAGGCTGGCGTCCCGCCGTCACCACCAGGTGGGCGAGCATCCCGTACGACCGTGCGACGGGCGCGTCGATGGGCAGCGGATCGAACCGTGACTCGATCTCCGTGAGCCGCCTGACCCGCGCGCGCCGCTGCTCGTCGGTGCGGGCGAGGTAGACGCCGAAGTGCAGTTCCGCGATCGTGGCAGCCGAGATGGCAGCCTCGTCCGGGAGCTCCAGCACCTCGCTGGCGATCACGACGGAGGTATCGAGCACCCCCCTCACCGCGGCAGCCACGGATCCTGATCCAGATCGGCATCGAGATCCCGCGCGATCACGTCGTCCAGCAGTGCAGGGGCGGTCGGGGTCGCGAGCACTGCCACGACGTGATCGGACCGGATCCACTGCCGCGGCCGGTGCGGGCCGAGTTCCGCGACGGGGCGGCCGTCGACGGTGACGGTGTAGACGGCACCGGCCTCGGCCGCGCGGAGCACGCGGCTGATGTCGTTGCGCAGTTCGCGCTGCGGGAGGTCGGGCATCCCGCCACCGTAGCAGGTCTTCTACACGCTAGGCATCGGGCGGTGTCGCAGGGCGTCGTTAGGCTCGCCACCCGAGGGTGAGGCACGGGTGAACGCGACGGCAGGGGGCGAGGTGGCAACGATCGACCACCGCCTCCACGTGGTGCGCTCGCCCTCGATCCCGGGGCTCGCCGACCACCTCGCCGAACGCCTGCACACCGCGCCGCCCGCTGACGCCTTCGCCCCCATCGAGGTCGCTGTCCCGAGCCGCGGCGTCGAACGCTGGCTCACCCAGCGGTTGAGCACGTCGCTGGGTGCCACGGCGGACGAGGCCGGGGTGTGCGCAGGCGTCGCGTTCCCGTTCATCGGCGGGGTCGTCCAACGCACGCTGGCCGCGACGCTGGACGAGGACCGCGCAGCCGTGGACCCCTGGTCGCCGCACCGGCTGGCCTGGCCGCTGGTGGAGCTGCTCGACGAGCTTCCCGGGACGTCGGCGTTCGATCCGCTGCGTTCCCACCTGACCGATGCCGGGGTCCGCGCGGCCCGGCGGCGGTTCCCTCTGGCACGCCGGATCGCTGACCTGTTCGACCGGTACGCGCTGTACCGGCCGGACATGACCGCGGCCTGGCTCGACGGCCACGACGTCGACGCTGACGGCGACCCGCTGGCGAGCAACCTCGGCTGGCAGCCACCGCTGTGGCGACAGCTGACCGAGACCCTCGCGCCCCCCAGCCCGGACCGCAGGACCTCGCAGGCCATCGAGCGGCTCCGCCGCGGCGAGGTGGCGCGAGGCGAGGACCTGCCCGAGGCGGTCACCGTCTTCGGGGTGCTGGCGATGCCGCCCCGCCACCTGGAACTGCTCAGCGCTGTCGCCCCGGTCGTGCCGGTGACGCTGTACGTGATCTCGCCCTGCCCGGCCTGGCCGACCGAGGGTCCCGCACCGGTCCCGCGCAACCCGTTGCTGCGTGCGAGCGGGGTCGTGGCGACAGAAGCCCACACCGTGCTCGCGCCCCACCTGGCGCGCGCGGACCACCTCGAGGTCACCGCCGACGTCACCGACCACGTCGATGACGCCGAAGGGGACGCTGGCTCCGCACAGGCGGGCCTCTCCGCCCTCGCGGTGCTGCAGGCCGACGTGCGCGGTGACCACCGGCGGGGCCCGGGCGGTGAGCTCCAGGCGTTGCCGTGGCAGCCAGCGGACACCTCCGTGCAGGTGCACGCCTGTCACGGTCCCGTGCGGCAGCTCGAGGTCCTCAGGGAGGTGCTGCTCGGCCTGCTCGAGGACGATCCGAGCCTGGAGCCCCGTGACATCGTGGTGCTCACCCCAGACATCGAGGCCTACGCACCGATCGTGCCCGCGGCGTTCCCCCGGCGGAACCCCGGTCAGCGGGACCCCGGCGGCAGAGCCCACGACCCGGGTGCGCCGCCGGATCTGCCGGTGCGGGTCGCCGATCGCGCCCTCTCGGCCGAGAACGCGGTGGCGAAGGCGCTGCTCACGGTCCTCGAGCTCACGACCGCACGTGTCACGGCCTCACAGGTCCTGGACCTGTTGGCGAGCGCACCCGTGCGGGCGCGGTTCGGCCTCAGCGACAGCGATCTGGAGGAGCTGCCGGGGTGGGTGCTCGACACCGGCGTGAGCTGGGGGATCGACGCCGACCACCGCCGTGAGCTGATCGACCTCGACGATCGTGCCCACACCTGGTCGGCGGCTCTGGACCGCTGGACGCTGGGGGCGGCGATGGCCGACGACGGGACGCGGATGGTGGGCGAGGTCCTGCCCTACGACGACGTCGAGGGTGCCGGGGTGGAGCTGCTCGGCCGGGTCACCGCCGCGACCGATGCGCTGTTCGCCACCTTCCGGAGCCTGGCCGCGCCTCGGTCCGTCGGTACGTGGCAGGAGTCGCTGGCGGCGGCCGTGACGTTGCTGTTCGACCCCGGCCCCGGTCCAGGGCGGGATGCGGAGCTGACGGCACAGCTCGGCCAGGTCCGCATCGCGCTCGATGACCTGGTGGCCGACGCCGTGACCGGTGACGGGAGCTCCAGCCAGGCCGAGCTGACGCTCGAGGAGCTGCGCGGGATCCTCGGCGACCTCCTCGCGGCGGGTGGCGGGGCCGGTGCGACCGGCAGCGGCGCCATCACCGTCACCGGGTTCGAGGCGCTGCGCAACGTGCCTCACCGGGTGGTCTGCCTGGTCGGCATGGACGACGGTGCGCTGCCACGGGCCGGGATCCAGCACGGTTTCGCCCTGCTGGAGGCACCCAGCCGTCCGGGTGATCCGGACCGCCGGCTCGAGGATCGGCAGTTGCTGCTGGACGCCGTCCTGTCGGCGCGCGACCACCTCGTCGTCACCTACTCGGGACACGATGCACGGACCAACGAGCACCTCCAGCCGGCGGTCGCGATCAGCGAACTCCTGGACGTCCTGCGGGCCTCCTTCACCGGTCCGGTCGAGGTGGTGCGCTCCCAGCCGCTCCAGCCCCACAGCCCCCGCTACTTCCGCGAGGCCGTCGACGCTGAGGAGCCGGTGCTGCACGCCTTCGACCCCCACTATCTGGCCGCTGCGCGGGCGGCCAGCCAGGCCTCGGGACCGGCCCCGGCCTTCCTCGACGCCCCGCTGCCACCGCCACCCGACGATCTGGTGGATCCCGCCGGCATCGACGTGGACGACCTGATCCGGTTCCTGGAGCACCCCGTCCGGTTCCTGCTGCAGCGCCGGCTCGGCCTGACGTTGGGGGAGGACGACCGGCGCACCCCCGATCGCGATCCCACGGAACTGGACAGCCTGCAACGTTGGCAGCTGGGACAGGACCTGCTCGAGCGGGGGCTGGCGGCCACCGTGCCCGAGGACTGGCGCGAACTGACCATGGCGACCGGCACGGCGCCGGTCGGGGGCCTCGGACAGGTCGCGCTTGAGGGGGTCGAGGAGCTCGTCCAGCGGCTGCTGCAGGAGGTCGAGCAACTCGGGGGGCAACGAGCCCTGCACCAGCTCGAGCTGGACGTGCCGGTCCCCGGCGGTCCGCCCGAGATGGCCCGTCTCGTCGGTGCCGTCGAGGTGATCGGCGACACGGTGCTGCACATCGGGGTCTCCAGCCCCAAACCCAAGCACCTCGTCGCGGGGTGGGTGCGGGCGGTCGCGGTGCTGGCCAGCGATCCGGAGCTGACACCGCGTGCGCTGCTGATCGGCGGGGATGCCAAGCTCGTCGACGGGGTGCGGCGCATCACCCTCGACCCGCTCGCCGGGCTGCTTTCGCCGACGGCGGATGGCGGGGAGGATCTCGCCTCGGAGGCTGCTGGCGTGCCTGACATGGCTGCTGTGGCTGCCATGGCGCGTGCGCACCTGGGCGAACTGGTCGCGCTCTATCTGCGCGGCCACCGGGAGGTCGTAGCGCTGCTCCCCGACACCGCGGCTGCCTACGCCGCAGCCCGCGCGGAAGGGGCCGACCACAACACGGCGGTCACCGCGGCCCATCTCAAGGCGTGGGCCAAGCCCGGTCCGTTCGGGGGGGACCGGGACGACGCCTACTGCGTGCAGGCCTTCGGCCCTGACGCCGACCTGGGTGAGATCGACGCGCGCCACCCCTTCGGGGCTGCTGCGGACCGGCTGTGGGGTGCGATCCTGGCCGCGCAGGGGAAGGGATGAGCGTGCCGAGCGCTGCCGCCCACCCCTTCGCCGCCGACGGGAACCTCCCGGCGAGCTCCCTGGCGCTGGAGGCCAGCGCAGGCACGGGCAAGACCTGGACCCTGACCTCGCTGACCGTGCGCTACGTCGCCGAGGGGGCGGTCGAGCTGCCGGATCTGTTGCTGGTCACCTTCACCCGGGCGGCCACGGCCGAGCTCAGGGACCGCGTGCGCCGCCGGCTGGCCGAGGCGCTGGCCGCGACGGAGCAGGCGCTCCTCGACCCCGACCGGTGGCGACCCACCGGCGTGGACGGTGCGCTCGACCACATCGTCGGCGCGGCCGTGGGGGCGTCCGACCCGGCGACGGAGCTCGCGTTGCGGGCCGGGCGGCTGCGGGCGGCCACGGCCCAGCTCGACGACGCCACGATCTCCACGATCCACGGGTTCTGCCAGGCGATGCTGCACCACGCCGCACTGGAGGCCGGCATCGACTTCGACGCCGTCCTGCTCGAGGACGACGCCGATCTGCTCTCGGAGATCGTCGACGACCACCTCGCCCTCGAGCTCCGCTCGGCCGATCCGGCGTGGATCCGCTACCTGCAGGCCACCGCCTCGGTGGGGCGTGACCGTCTGGTACGCCTGGCCCGTGAGGTGGCTGCGCTGCCGAGCCTGCAGCTGCGCCCCGAGCACCCGGACCCGGGTCAGCCGGACTGGCAGCCGTGGCGGGACGCCCTGACGGCGTTCGCGGCCCGTTGGCACGACGACGGACCGGGTCGGGCCCGTGAGTTGGTCGCGTCACTCAAGGACGACGGCGCGTTCGAGAAGCCGCGACAGCGCACCTACACGGTCAAGGCGGTGGACGAGAAGGTCCAGGAGATCGACGACTGGCTCGCTTCGGAGCCCCCCTACCCACCCGGACCCATCGTCAAGCGCAAAGGGCTCCACAACCAGCCGGACCACCCCTACGCCTACCTCACCGCCCGGGCGCTCGGACCCTTCCTCGGCGACGGGGTGCGGGTGCCCGACCCGCCCCTGGTCGCGGCTGCCGACCGGCTCCTGGCGGCGGCGTTCAGCCCGGCGACGCGGTTCCTGCACCGCTCCGCCACCCGGTTCTGGCACGAGCTCGACGCCCGCAAACGCCAGCGCACCGTGCTGACCTTCGACGACCTGCTGCGCCGGCTGGCGGCGGCGCTGGAGGACCCCGAGACCCGGCAGGCGGTCCATGCCGCCATCCGCCAGCGCTTCCGGGTCGCGCTCATCGACGAGTTCCAGGACACCGATCCGGTGCAGTGGCGCATCTTCTCCTCGCTGTTCGCCGAGGAGGAGCCGTTCATCCTGATCGGGGACCCGAAGCAGGCCATCTACGGCTTCCGCGGTGCCGACATCCACACCTACGTCCGCGCCCGGGACACCCGGCCGGAGCAGGCCACGCTGGCCACCAACTACCGCAGCGACGCGCGGTTCGTCGCGGCCTGCAACCACCTGTTCGGGCGACCCGGCGCCTTCGCCACCGACGACATCCCTTACCACGCCATCGCGGCACACCACGGTGACCGGCTGCACGACCCGGCCGATGGTGCCGCGCTGCGGCTACGGGTCATCTCCCGGGATGCCGGGGACGTGAGCGACGCCAGAGAGGGACCGGGCCTGCTCAAGAAGGGGTGGGCGGACCGGGCGCTGCCGTGCGACGTCGCGGCCGTGGCGGTCGAGCTGCTCACCACCGGGCTGCGTCTCCCCGCCGACGCACCGGGCGAGGTGGACCGCCCCGTGGCGCCCAAGGACCTCGCCGTGCTGGTGCGCACCAACCGCCGTGCGCTGGCAGCCCAACGGGCCCTGCACGCGGCCGGGGTCCCGGCGGTGATCCAGCGTGGCGGCAGCGTGTTCGACACCGCGGAGGCCGAGGCGCTGTCCCGTCTGCTGACCGCGATGCTGCGACCGAGCTGGCAGCGGGCTGCGGTCGCCGCGGCGGCGACGCCGCTGTTCGGCCGGAGCGCTGGGGAACTGGCCGCGCAGCTCTCTGCGCTCGAGGAGCCCGCCGGCGCACCCGTCGCCTCCGAGGATCCGGCGGCACCGCCGACCGATGGGAGGTGGGAGTCGTGGATCGATGCGCTGACCCGGTGGGGGGAGCTGTGGCAGCGGCGCGGGGTGCTGACCGCGGTCCAGACCGCACTGGTCGAGGACGGGGTGGCCGAGCGGCTGCTCACCCACGAGGACGGCGATCGCCGGCTCACCAACGTCCGTCACCTGCTGGAGCTGCTGCACACCGAGGAGACCGCCAGCCGCAGCGCCGGTCACACCCTGCTCGAGTGGTTGCAGGCCCGGCGCGCGGAGGCTGCCGAGGGTGAGCAGGCCACGACCGAGACCGAGCTCAGGCTCGAGCAGGACGCGGAGGCGGTCCGCATCGTCACGATCCACGGCAGCAAGGGGTTGCAGTACGGGATCGTGCTGTGCCCGGACCTGTGGGACGGCCGTGACCGCACCGATGAACAGCTCACCCGGTACCACGAACCCGACATCGACGATCCGGGCCACGCGATCACCCTCGACCTCGATGTCGACACCGCCACGCCCGGCAAGCGGCGCAGCCTCGCCCTGGCGCGCTGGGAGGCGCGCACCGAGCAGCTGCGTCTGGCCTACGTCGCCGTGACCCGTGCCCAGCATCGGTGCATCCTGTGGTGGGGTGGGTTCACCGACGCCCAGAGTTCGGCGCTGGCGAGCCTGCTCCACGGGTCCGCCGTCGCGCACCCGACGCCCGGTCGGCCCGGTGACGAGCGGGAGGCCACCGCGCACTGGTTGGAGCGGATCGAGGACCCCCTCGCCAGCGCGGACGACGACGCGCTGCTGCGCGAGCTGCAGACCCTGGCCGATGGCTCCGGGGACAGCATCGAGGTGGAGCTGGTCCCCGCCATCGCCTCGGAGGTCACCTGGACCCACGATCCCGGCCAGCCGTCGCTGCTGGCGGCCCGCCGGGCCACGCGGACCCTGGACCGGACGTGGCGACGCGCCAGCTTCTCCTCCCTGGTCCGCGACGCCGCGGGCCACGTGGCCCCGTCGGGTGTGGACCATGACCCGTCGGCGACGACGGCCGACGACGAGGGCCGGGATGTCGACGCCGAGGTGGAAGGCCTCGACGCGACCCTGCAGGGACGAGGGACCCCGAGTGACGGGGAGGTGCCCCCCGCCGCCCACGAGGAGGGCCGGCTCCAGGTCCAGGTCCCCCTCGCCGGCTTCCCCCGTGGCGCCGGGCCGGGCACCTTCCTGCACGACGTGCTCGAACGCCTGGACTTCACCCGGGTGGACGACCCGGGCCACCTCGACGCGGTGATCGCGGACCAGGAGCCGCGGCACGGGATCGACCCGGCGCTGCGTGGCAGCGTGCGGACCGGGCTGCACGCGGCCCTGACCACCCCGCTCGGGCCGATCGCCAGCGGCCACCGACTCGCGGAGCTCGGCCGGCACGACCGCCTCGACGAGCTCCGCTTCGAGATCCCGGTCGCCGGTGGGCACACCCCACGAGGCACGGCCTTCACCCTGCCCGCCCTGGCCGAGAGGTGCGCCGCGAGCCAGGACCCGCTGCTGGCCGCCTACGCGCCCCGCCTGCGCGATCCCGCGCTGGTAGGTGCCCTCCGGGGCTACCTCACCGGCAGCATCGACCTGCTGGCCCGGTTACCCGACGGCCGGTTCCTCGTGGCCGACTACAAGTCGAACTGGCTCGGTGACCGCACCACCGCTCGCTCGGTGGCGGCCGACTACCAGCCGTCACGGCTCGCCGAGGCCATGCTCGGCCACCACTACGTGCTCCAGGGGCTGCTCTACCTCGTCGCGGCCCACCGCTACCTGCGCTGGCGGGTACCCGACTACGACCACGGCACCCATGTGGTCGGGGCCGGCTACCTGTTCCTCCGGGGCATGGTCGGCCTGCCCGAGGCCCGCACCGGGATCGCGGTGCTGCAGCCCGAGCCGTCCCTGGTCGAGGACGTCAGTGCCCTGCTCGACGGGGCGCCACGATGACGCCGCCAGGGGAGGGGCCCAGGGTGGGCACGCTGCCGCTGACAGCTGCCGGAGCGGGGGTGCCGGCGGCCCCGCCGGTGCTGCCCGCACTGACCCCCTTCGTCGCCGGTGGGGTGCTGACCGGGGCCGAGGCACGGCTCGCCGAGCGGCTCGGCCGCATCGGTGGAGAGGACCATCCGCACGTGCTGTTGGCCGCAGCCCTCGCGCTCCGGGGACCGCGGTACGGCCACGTCTGCGTGGAGCTGGACCGGATCGCCGCCCACGTCGCGGTGGAACCCCAGCCGCGGGGCTGGCAGGGGACCGGGGAGGAGACGCTGGAGGTCGAGGCGCTGCCGTGGCCGTCCACGGACAGGTGGCGTGAGGTGCTGAGCGCCAGCCCGCTGGTGAGGTCCGGCTCCGCGGCCGCCACCCCCCTGGTGATGGATGGCACCCGGCTGTACCTGGACCGCTACTGGCAGTACGAGCAGCGCCTGGCCGCTGCGCTCGAGGGACGTGCCGCTGCCTGGGAGGACGGCCCCACGGCGTCGGCGCCGGCGGTCGTGGAGTGGCTGGACGAGCTGTTCGGACCGGCCCGTGAGCTCGATCGTCAGCGCCTGGCCGCCGCGGTGGCGCTGACCCGGCGGCTCACGGTCATCGCCGGTGGGCCCGGCACGGGCAAGACCTACACCGTCGCCCGTGTGCTCGCCCTGCTGCACCGCGCGGCGCTGGCCGCCGCCGACGACCGGGTCCTGCGGGTCGTCCTGGTCGCCCCCACCGGCAAGGCGGCCGCCCGGCTGCAGGAGTCGCTCAGGGAAGCCCTCGGCACGCTGAGATTGCCGACGCCCGTCCGCTCGGCCATGGAACGGACGCCGGCGTCGACCATCCATCGCCTGCTCGGCGTGACCCGGGCGTCCTCGACGCGCTTCCGCCACGATGCCCGGCGCCCGGTGCCCTACGACGTGGTGATCGTCGACGAGGCCTCGATGGTGTCGCTGCCGCTGATGGCCAAGCTGGTCGACGCCGTGGACGACCGCTCCCGGCTGATCCTGCTGGGGGACCGTGATCAGCTCGCATCGGTGGAGGCGGGGGCGGTCTTCGGGGACATCTGTGGGCCGGCCGGGTCCCGCCCGACCCTGCGGTTCTCGCCCGTCGCCGCGAGCGCGCTCGAGGAGGTGGTGGGCGGTCACCTCGCCGGCGAGCACGAGGTCGCCGACCGTCCGGGCATCTGGGACGCGATCGTGCGCCTGGACCGGTTCCGACGCTTCTCCAGCGGCAGCGATCTCGGGGCCGTTGCCGCCGCCATCCAGGCGTCGGGCACCGAGGTGGATCGGGCGGTGGAGCTGCTGCGGGCTCCCTCGGCAGCGGCCCCGGAGACGGTGCCCGCCGCGGCCGACGGCCCCGAGGCGGCAGCACGTCTGCTGGACCCCGACGAGGACCCGGCCGCGGCCCGCACCGTCACGGAGCTCGTGGTGGATCGCTACGCGCAGATGGCCCGCCTCGCGCTGGCCGGTGCCCCGGCCGGCGAGGGGCTCTCGGAGCTCAACAGCTTGCGGGTGCTGTGCGCGCGCCGGCGCGGGCCCGACGGAGTGGAGGACTGGAACCGCAGGGTCGAACGTCGGCTCACCGCGGATGTGCCGGGGTTCGATCCCGGCGGTCGGTGGTACGTGGGGCGTCCGATCCTGGTCACCCGCAACGACGATGCCGTCCGCCTCTACAACGGTGACGTCGGGGTCATCGTGGAGGACGCGGACCAGCCCGGGCAGCTGGTTGCGGCGTTCTGGACGCCTGATGCGGGGGTCCGCACGATCACTCCGGCCCGGCTGCCCGCCTGTGAGACCACCTTCGCGATGACGATCCACAAGAGCCAGGGATCGCAGTTCGCCGAGGTCGTGATCGTGCTGACGCCGGAGCCGTCGCCGGTGCTGACGCGGGAACTGGTCTACACCGCGATCACGAGGGCGTCGCGTCGGGCCACGGTGCTCGGGCGGTCGGAGATCCTGCGCGCGGCGCTCACCCGGCCGGTGCAGCGGGCATCGGGGTTGCAGCAACGACTGTGGCATGGCGCCGATCAGGCCTCGCAGGACATCTAGCGTACGAACGGGCACCTCGGACACGGCCCGGCGGTGGCGGGCGCAGTAACCTTGCTGTTCGACCGGTCGTGAAGGGGTCGGTCATGTCCGAGACACAGCATGCCGCCGAGCAGTCGCGCGATCCGCTGGTCCTCGCCCCCGGTGAGTGGGGCTACGAGGCCGAACTGCGCGATGGGCGGCCGATCCTCCTGCGCCAGATCCGGCCCGAGGACCGCGACCGGTTGACCGAAGGCCTGCGCCGGCTGTCGCCCGGCTCGCGGTACCTGCGCTTCCATGCCGATGTCGACCAGCTCTCCGAACGCCAGCTCGACTACCTCAGCCGGGTCGATCACATCGAGCACGAAGCCATCGTCGCCCTGGACCTCGAGGATCGCGAGGTGCCCGGCATCGGGGTCGCCCGCTACATCCGGGACCCCTTCGAGCGGCACGTGGCCGAGGCGGTGGTGACGGTGGCGGACGAGTACCACGGGCTCGGGGCCGGGACCCTGCTGCTCGGGGTGCTGGCCGCCCGTGCCCGCTCCCAGGGCATCGAGGTGTTCCGCAACTACGTGCTGGCCAGCAATGAGGCCATGCTCGAGGTCTTCGACGCCCTCGGCGCGACCCGTGAGTTGGAGAACGATCGGCTCTGGCGGGTCGATCTGCCGCTGCCCGAGCGGGCGAGCGATCTCCCCGACTCACCGGCCGGTCGGGCGTTCATGACCGCGGCCAAGGAAGGGTTCGCCCTCTCCAGCCTGGTCCCGCCCGTGTGGTCGCGCCTGAGCTTCCGGGGCAGTGGTCGCGACGCTGCCGAGAGCATCGCGAGCGAGCTGGAGGAGCTGCGGGGGGAACTCGACCAGTGGCTCGCCGACCGTGAGCACCGCTACCCGAGTTGGCCCGACGATGACGAGCCGGAGCAGCCGACGTAGCCTTGCCGACGTGGTCCCAACGGGAGCGGGTCCACCGGGCCTGCTGATGGCTCGCTCGGCGCCGGGGGTCGGGAGCAGGCCGGCGTAGCGTCAACGTGGTGGCGACGGGAGTGGTCGTGGCCGCGGGGTGCTCGGAGGACGGGAGAGGCTGAGGATGAGCAGGAGGATGTCACCGGGCGACGCGGTCTGGTACCTGGGGGAGAACCGGGTCAACCCGATGACCATATCGAGCATCATGTGGTTCGATCGGCCCCTCGACGTGGAGCTGCTGCGCGAGCGCTTCCAGCAGCGCCTCCTCGACCGGCACCCGATCATGCGGCACCGCATCGTCCCGTCCCGGCTGCCAGGTGTCATGCCCCGCTGGGTCGATGACCGGGCTTTCGACCTGACCCGGCACATCTCCGAGGACGTGCTTCCCCACCCCGGTGACCAGGCCGTCCTGCAGCACTGGTGCAGCGAGGAACGGACCATCCCGCTGGACCGGTCCCGACCGATGTGGCACATCAGCGTGCTCCAGGGCTACCGCGGCGACGGGTCGGCGATCCACGTCAGGATCCACCACAGCATCGGCGACGGGCTCGCCATGATGGCGTTGATGCTGACGATCATGGACGAGTACGACCCGGCCACCGTCACCCTCCACGACCGGTCCGTCGCCCACGTCATCGGTGGCGCCATCGGCACGGGGACGCAGCTGCTGGCCAAGGGCGCCCACCTGGCCCGCCACCCCGGCGAGGCCGTCGATCTCGCCCGCGACGGGGTGGAGATGGCGGAGTGGGCCGGTCGCCTGCTCGCGCCGCAGCTGGTCGAGCGCACCGTCCTGCAGGGCCAGCCTGACGGCAGCAAGCGGATGGCCTGGGATCCCGACGGGTTCCCGCTGGCGGAGGTCAAGCGCACCGCCCGGGCCAACGAGGCGACGATCAACGACCTGCTGATGACGGTGATGAGCGGCGCCCTGCACCGCTACCTCGTGGAGCGGGGGGCGCTGGTCGATGACATCGCCATGATGATCCCGGTCAACCTCCGGCGGCCGGGACAACCGCTGCCCCGCAACCTGGGTAACCGCATCGGGCTCCTGCCCCTGCGGTTGCCGGTGCGCCCCGAGGACCCCCGGGAGCGTCTGCAGCTCCTGCAACAGCGGATGAACGAGCTCAAGCAGTCCCCGGCGCCGCTGGTGTCGCGGCTGCTGATCGTGACCACCACGATGTTCACGCCGGTCATCGAGCGCGGGATCCACCGGCTCAACCAGCTCCGCTCCACCGGCGTCCTCACCAACGTGCCGGGCCCGCCGATGCCCCTGCACATCGGGGGCGCCGAGCTGCTCGGCACGATCGGGTGGGGTGGCATGACCGCCCATCTCAACCTCAGTGCCGCATTCGTGAGCCTCAACGGGAGCATCTTCCCGGGGCTGGTGACCGACGCCGCGATCACCCCGGACCCGGAGCTGATCCTCGATCCCCTCCACGGGGAGTACGCGAGCGTCGTCGAGCGACTCGGCAACGGCTGACCGGTCCCGGCCGCACCGACAGCCGCCGTTGCCACGCCGCTCGACGGGCGGGGTCAGTCCGCCGGGAAGCCGATCGGGAGCAGGTACAGCGGTTCGTGGTCGGTGGGGAGCTCGAGGAGCTCACGGACCTCCGCGTCGTCGAAGGCGCCGACCGGGACACCGACCAGGTCCAGGGCCGTGGCCTGCAGGAGCACGTTCTGGGCCGCGTGTCCCGCCTCGAGGAGCACGAACCGCTCGGCGCGGTCGCCGTAGCGGTCAGCGGTGCGTTCGATCACCCCCGTGAGCACGATGACCGCACCGGCGTCGGCGATCCATTCCTGGCCGAACGCGGCCGCCGCGAGAGCCGATCGCCGGTCGACGTCGAGGTGGTCGGAGAGCGCGTGGTCGTCGATCTCGTACTTGGCGACCCGATCGGTGGTGGCGACGTAGACCTCGAGGGGGTAGGTGGCGCCCGCCGAGGGGGCGGCGCGCCGTCCGCGGGAACCGGTGATGCCCTGTGCCGACCACAGCAGCTGTCCGATCTGGGCGTCGCTGAGGGGTCGGTCGATGAGGTCACGGACGGAGCGACGCTCCGCGATCGCTTCCTCGAGGGAACCGGGCTCGGTCGGCATCGGATCGGGCAACGGGCGGGGTTGGGCGCGCGGCGTCGCGTCGGGGGATGGTGGTCCGGCAGGTGCGCAGGCCGTCACGGCCATGAGGCCGACGAGCAGCACCCCGACGCGACCCGTTCCGCTACGCATCCGTCCCCCTCCTGCGGGCTCGCTCCCCAGGCTGGCACAGGTCCGCGGGCGGGACACGGGTCGGGCAGCGGGGACGCGCAGGGGCCTTGGTCCCGGGCGAGCGCTCAGAGCTCGCCGCGAGAGAGCAGCGTGCGGACCTTCACGGCCCGCTCTCGGAGCTCCTCGAGGTCCTTCAGTTGGTCCAGGGTGTGGAACTGGCGACCCATGCGGTGGTTGCCCGCCAGCACCTCCCGGTTGCGGTCGAGCACGTCCCAGTACAGGGTGGTGAAAGGGCAGGCATCCTCACCCGAGCGCTTCGAGCGGTCGTAGCGGCACCCGCCGCAGTGGTCGCTCATCCGGTCGATGTAGGCGCCACCGGACACGTAGGGCTTTGTGGACATGCGTCCCCCGTCGGCGAAGGTGCCCATGCCGATCACGTTGGGGACCATCACCCACTCATAGGCGTCGATGAAAGCGCCCTGCATCCATGCGGTGAAGGCTTTGGGGTCGACACCGGCGGAGGTGGCGAGGTTGGCGAGCACCATCAGCCGCTGGATGTGGTGGGCGTAGGCGTGGTCGTGGATCGAGCGGACCGTGTCGGCAACGCAGTCCATGTCGGTCTCGGCCGCGCCGGTGAAGGCCGGGGGGACCTCCAGATCGGCGCCGAGGTGGTTCTCCTCCAGCCACCCCGGCATCCACCGGTGGTAGACGCCCCAGATGAACTCCCGCCATCCGAGGATCTGTCGGATGAAGCCCTCCACGGCGTTCAGCGGCGCGTGCCCTGCGTGGTACGCCTCCTCGGCCGCCTCGATGACCTCCCGCGGGTGCAACAGGCCGAGGTTGAGCGCGTGGGAGAGCAGGGAGTGGTTGAGCGACCAGGCCCCGGTGACCATGGCGTCCTGGTGGTCGCCGAACCCGGGCAGGGCATGTTCGACGAAGTGGCGGAGCCTGGCCAGTGCACGGCGTCGCGTGGTCGCCCAGGTGCCGTCGGGAGGTGCCCCGTAGAGCCCGTCGGGCAGCCAGTGCTCCAGGGTGTCACGGTCGATGTCATCCAGCTCGGAGCGCACCGGGCGCGGGGCGTCGGCGGCCAGGTCGTCGGTGGGCGGCTTGCGGTTGTCGTGGTCGTAGTTCCAGCGCCCGCCCACCGGTTCCTCACCGTCCATCAGCACGCCGGTGGTCCGCCGCCGCCAGCGGTAGAAGTCCTCCATCTTGACCCGCTGACGATCACCTGCCCAGTCCTCGAAGTCGCGCCAGGGGCACAGGAAGTGGTCGTTGTCCACCCCCTCGACGTCGAGGTCGTCGAGGAGCCGCCGGCCGGGCAGGCTGGCGGGCTCCATGGCGCGGACCTCCGCGGGCGCGTGCTCGGCCACGTGGGCCGCGAACCCGGCCCGCAGGCTGTCGGCCTGGCGCAGGTCCACCTCGTAGCCACGCTGCTCGAGCTCGGCGGCGAAGTGGCGCATGGCTGAGACGACGAGGTGGGCCTTCTGGACGTGCCAGCGGCGCTCGGCCAGCTTGGCCGTGCTGACCACCAGCAGCACCCGTGTGTCCGTGGAGCTGCTGCCGCGCAGGTGGGCGAGGTCGACGTTCAGCTGGTCGCCCCAGACCCACACCGTGCGCACGAGCCTTCCTCTCCGATCGGTTGCCCAGCCTTCGGAACCCGGGTGCGAAGCGGACGCGGACCCATGGCAGGGTCACCTTCCCCTGGCGCCATCGACGGTTGCAGCGGCGGTCGGTTGCCCCCTCTGGCGGTGGAGCTGCGATATCACCTATGCGGTGATACGCGCACCAGGGGCGCTGGCCGCACGCGTTGGAGGACCTCGGAGATCGCTGGTAGTCAGAAGGAACGAGCGCAGACAAGGGGCCGCTTGTCTACGGTACTGGGGCCGG
>PWEU01000293.1 GCA_003554005.1 Nitriliruptoraceae bacterium | reverse complement strand
TGTAAGCTCAAATGTAGGTTGGCTTCCAGCCAGTTGGTTAGATGCTTTTGAAATAGCATAGCATCCTTGCGGCTGCCTTGGAGGCCAATAACGAAATCGTCTGCGTAACGTACATAGTAAATACGCTTAAACCCAGGATCCATGTGCTTTCTGGTAGAGGTGGCCCTCAGTTTAACGCGCAAAGCTTTCCATTCGGCGGAGCCAGGTTCAAGTGTTGGTATTTTTCTTACGATCTTGGTGTACTCTGGGTTGGCTTTTCGGATGTTGCCTCTTGCAAAATTGTTTACATATCTTTCGATCTCTTTATCCATTTCATTTAGATAGATATTACAGAGTAACGGACTAAGCACGCTGCCTTGGGGGGTACCAGTGCCGTTTGCTACAACTTTCTCCCCGATTGAGTCTAGATACCCAGCTTTAAGCGCAGATTCCACGAGACTGAGTGTAATTTTGCAAGGAATGCGACGTGACATAATGTCCAGAAGTTTCAGATGGTTGATGCGGTCAAAGCATTGGCGAATGTCCGATTGCACAATCCAGCGACTTTGTACGAATTGCATGCGAACCTGATTTAGAGCTGAGTGGCATCCTTTTTTGGGACGAAATCCATGGGAGTTCCCAGAAAACAGGGGTTCAAACACGGCCGACAAGGTAAGTTCCAGAGCTTTCTGTACTACCTTATCCCTAGGAGAGCTAATGCCAACAGGCCTTGTATCGGTAGAGTTAGGTTTGCGAATTTGCATACGGCGAATGTCTTTGAACTTGTATTTACCCGATTGCAGTTCCGTGCTTATGCTATTGATCCAATCAGGACCAATGCTATCTAGCGTTACATTTGGCGTTTGCCCTGGCGTTTGCCTCATGTTGCTCGGGTTACTTTTAATCTGTTCATATGCATAGATTAAGGTTTCAGCGTTAGCGTAATAATTATGGAAATTAGATAGGTTCATGTTAGTGTTTACCTTCAGTTGTTTTATAAGATTTAGATAGCTTGAGCTACCCTTACTTTTTATTTGGCTGCCCCCCTTCGATTGCTCTGCAGTGTTAGTGCAGTAACCTACTACGAAGGCTCCGTACCCCTCCACCTTTCGGTGGTAGGGCCATCCCGAGTTCCGTACAGAAGCGGTGGTCAGGAAATCTGACCTACTTGAGGTGGTCAGGAAACCTGACCTACTTGAATTTAGCACCCTGCAGTCCTTAATCCCCAATATTTGGGGCAGGTGTTGTGTGTTCTTACCAGACCCTACACTACGCATTAGGGCTGCCACAAAACACTCACCAATAGTGCCTAGAGATGAGCGGGTCCTTCGCGACCCCGTGGAGTGTATCAGGTTTGTTAACCTATGCATGTTCAAGTTTAAGTAGCTAGATTGACACCCTAGACTTTGAGCACAAGTCCGAATCAACCGTTTATAGAAGCTTCCCACATATTCGTTACCAAGCATGCAGGTTCTATATGCTTTAGCGCTTATAAAGAACGAAAGCCCGCCTGTGTTTTGTTGTTTTATTAGTTTTATTTTGGCGACTGCCGCTACCTGTACGTTAAACGGCGCACCGTAGTGAAAATGTCCAACCACGTAATAAGTGTCATGTAAACTAATATCTAATGCTGCATTTGATAAGATTACTCCTGTTAATCCACCTATTGTGAATAAGAATAGGAATCCTAACGCAAACATCATGGGCGCTGTATATATTAATCTACCACACCAAAGTGTAGCTAACCAACTAAATATTTTAATTGCTGTGGGTACTGCTATTGTAGGGATAGCTACATTCTCCTAGAAGTTAGGATTTTCGCTCCCTCCGAACCCGACGAGCTAGTTGCCCAGCATCGGGCTCTCCGGAACGATTGCTCTGATCTGGTTTCAGAGATTCAAGGACTTCGATTGTTGACTTTTTACTTTGTTCCGAGTTATAATTCGGTTGAGTTATAGCGGCATGACAACTTTTGTGTAGCAATTCTAGGTTTTTGGTTGTATTTAATGATTGACGTACTTTTTTCGATTTATTTCCACCAATACCAACAATGTGGTGAATTTCTAAGGGTTCTAGATTTGAGCCAATTTCATCGTTTAGTGTCGAGCTATAATCACTCAAACCCTCCCAAGCAGGGTCAAGCAGAGGTAACTTGCAAAAAGCACAGAGGCCTTTCTGCTTAATGAATAAGCTATATTTAAAGCTCATATTGTTTCTTCTTTTAGCCATCAAAGCGGTCTGCTGGTCAACAAAGGCTGTAGGTTTAATATAATAAGGCACGCTTCTCAGATTTTTATTTAAAGCTGCATTTTTTAGAGGCAATATCTTGTAAGCTTTAGAAGGCAGCACTTGAAACACATACTTTTTAAATCTCTTGATATTATTATTATTTTCGGCAAGTTTTACGTGTAGGTGCCAAGCTAGGCCATACGGGGACACAGGATGACAGCGCGTTTTTCCGCAAATAAAAAACTGATGCGCGACCCAAACAGGACTATTCTTACCTTCATTTTTAAACTTTCTAAGAATGTACTTTCTAAACGCCTTAAATATTAAACCTTCCAGTGTTTTAAGACGATTGAAGGAGTTTGACCAAGCAAAATGCTGGGCATGTGCTCGCACAACCGGGTTTATTTCATTAATGGCTTCTAAAACAGAGATTCTAGTGACTTTCTTTATGATTTTGGCACATTTGTCTTTGATCTTCCTAAAGTTCTTATGCGAAACATAGGCAAGAAAGGTGCCGTAATTCGAAGAATTCTTACGGTTGGTTATTTCGTCATTTCGACTAATTATTCCTCCTTTGCGAAGTTTTGTACTAGGCACATATAGGAAATGGAAACCTAAGTAATCAAATGCTAATTTCTTAACATCATGGTGTCTAAGATCGATAATTGTACTATTTTCGGTGCTTACGGTAAGACCTGCACGACTAAGCTCGTTTTTAATCTTTGCCAACAGTAACTCAAGTTCATCAGGGAAGTTAGTAGTTACAACTATATCATTAGCATAATAAATCAAATGACGGTAAATATTTCGTTGTTTCCCTTTAACCATCTTGGTTTGTTTCATACAGTCAAAAATCTGGGGTCTTTTGTTATTTGCTTTGTTTCCATGTAGCAGTCGCATGAGTATAACATTACAGATTAATGGTCCAATGATGGATCCTTGAGCAACACCGCATTGTTTCCGTTCAATAAGTCTACCGTCTTGTGATCTAATATGCGGCTTTAACCATCTGGTAATCAGGGAATTCAAACACTTCGGGTGGTCAAAGACATTCATGATATACCGGTGATTTATGCTGTCAAAACACTTAACTATTTGTAGAAGTAAAATTCCGAGGTCGTTACCTCTACATTGTTCTGTAATGTGTTTTAGTAAACCAACCGGTTGAACAGCATTACGACCTTTACGAAAACCATACATGTCTGCTGGAAATTCCGCTTCAAAGTAAGGATCCATTAAGGAATGAAAAGCCGCTTGTAATACTCTGTCAAGGCTGCTACCTATTAATTGACTTGAGCCTTTTTGCAATTGATATTGGTTTTGTTGCGGGATTTCAATCTGCTTTACTTCGCACTGTGGCC
>PWEU01000291.1 GCA_003554005.1 Nitriliruptoraceae bacterium | reverse complement strand
AGATAACCACCGGCACAAAAAAACCGGTGACCCGGTCGGCGAATTCCTGGATGGGAACTTTGGAACCCTGGGCTTCTTCCACCATCTTGATTACCTGGGATAAGAAAGTATCTTTGCCTACTTTTTTGGCTTCCACCTTGAGCAGGCCCTGTTTGTTGACGGTAGAGCCGATGACCTCCTGGCCCGCTGTTTTTTCCACGGGCAGGGATTCCCCGGTAGCCATGGATTCGTCAATGCTGCTGCGACCATCAATGATAATTCCGTCTGTGGGTATCTTTTCACCGGGTCGGACGATCATGGTTTGGCCCACCTTGACTTCTTCGATGGGAATCTCCACTTCTTCGCCTTCTATCAGGACCCGTGCCTTTTTGGCCCCCATTTCCAGGAGCTTTTTGATGGCCTGGGAAGCCCGGCCTTTTGCCTTTGCTTCCAGGAATCTGCCCACCAGGTGCAGGGTCAAGATGGAAACGGCCATTTCCACAAAGGAGGTAATGGGGAACCAGATGATAAAAAGGTTCAACAGGTAAGGAATCAAGGAACCCATGGTGACTAGCGTATCCATATTGGGGCTCAAGTTTTTCACCGAATTGAAGCTGGCTTTGTGCGTTTCCCAGCCGGCGACGAAGATGACCGGGAAACCGAGTATATAGATGATAGGGATATAATAGGGGATCTCCACTACGAACATGTGAATCATCATCAAGATCATGATGGGTATGGCAAAAGAAGCCGAGAACCACATCCGTCGGGCGGTGTGGGCCAGCTTTTCCATCTCCAAGTCTCTTTCTTCCGCGGTTTCTTCATCTATAACTTCATAACCGCTCTCCTGGACGGTTTTTTTCAGCTCTGCCAAGTCCGTTTCCGAGGGGCGATACTTTACCGTGGCCTTTTCCGAGGCCAGGTTGACATTGGCTTCGATCACTCCCTTAAGGCGGGAAAGGTTTTTTTCCACACGTTGGGAGCATGCGGAACAGGTCATTCCCTTTATAAGAATCTCTACCTTTTCCTGCCCCTCCTCTTTTGAAGAATTGCTCACTTAGCTCACCCTCCCTCAATTTTTTGATAAGCATATTCGGAATTTCATCAATAAGTATCGTGATAACATAGCAACCCTTCTTATATAATTTGTATTATAACATTTTCGGGGAGTATATAATCAAATTTTTTTGTTTTTTTTGCCAGAAAAAAGGTATTTTGGAAATGTTAACGAAATGTTAAAGATAGTTAATATATAAAACGCAGACTAGAAAGGAATAGATGCAATATGCGAAATAGAAATAAAAAACAATTTTATACAATAGCTTTTATTCCTCATTCCGGCGATAATATTTTAAGTTTGCGCTTGCCGCTCTTTGCCATCCGCTTGTTCGGCATAGCGCTAATTGGTATGTTATTGGGTTCGTTATTCTCTATACAAACTTTTTCCAGCCTACATAAAGAAGCCGCTGAAAACAGCCGCTTAAAACAAGAAAACCACGCTTTAAGTATGAAAGTTGATGAAAAAGCTGATGAAACAGATATCTGGATGGAGGCATATTACGGTTTGCAGGATAAGGCAGAGGAGAACATCCTTCTCAAGCAAGAGAACCGCGACTTAAACGAAAAGCTCGAGATAATATCCCTTGAGACTGAGAAGTTAGTTCTTCGTTTCGAGGAATTAGAAACCTTTAGTGAAGAAGTGCGGAATGTATTAATTGATACTCCCCTGACCGAGGAGAAAGAGCAGATCTCCTTCCTTGCCTCGGGAGACGGAATGGAAGACGAACTCCTTTTTTCCAGTAGCGGGAACCCTATCGCTGATAAAGCAGCTTTAAATATGACCTTTTTGCAGAACGCCCTTCCTCAGCAGCAGGAAGAGCTGGAATTATTGAAAAAAGAGATCGAAGATTACCAGGCTGAATTGAACGCAACTCCTTCAATCTGGCCTACCCGCGGGAGAGTAACTTCAGGGTTTGGCCCACGCAGATCCCCCGTAAGAGGAGGCACAACATTCCACAACGGGATCGATATAGCAGCTTCAAGTGGAACTCCTATCTATTCCTCTGCCGATGGAACAGTTGTTAAAGCTCAATATAATGGAGGTTACGGGAATACAATTGAAATTGATCATGGTCACGGTTATCGCACTATGTACGCCCATCTTTCCGGTTTTAGTGTCTCGGTCGGTGAGACGGTAGAGAAAGGGCAAAGAATAGGGTCGATGGGCAGCACCGGTTCCAGCACAGGTCCACATCTTCATTATGAAGTTCATGTTAATGGCGAACCTGTAAACCCGCGACAATTTTTGCCTTAGGGCCTGAGGGCAAATATTTTACGATGGAAGCAGTGGGCAGGAGTTTTCAGGCTCCCGCTCTCCCCCTCCCCTGCTTCATGCATCCCCCCCTGTATCATCCACTGCATTCGCTTCAACAAAAGAATGATGGCAAAAAGAAGGCTTCACCCCGAACGGTTGAAGCCTTCTTTTCAATGTTGCCATCCTGTTTTGGAGGCTATTTTTTGTTTACTAAACTTTTTAAACCTTTTCCGGGCTTGAAAGCGGGGACGGTCTTGGCCGGTATGTTAATCTTCTCCCCATTACCTGGGTTTGTACCCTGACGGGCAGCATTATTTCTAGTCATAAAAGTACCGAAGCCGGTAAGCTGCACCTTTTCGTTTGCCGCCAATTTCCCACCCACGGTCTCAATGAAAGCATCAATGAACTGGGAGGCTTGCTTCTTCGTAGTACCCATCTTTTCAGAAATAATACTGGAAAGCTCAGTTTTGCCGGTCGACACAAAGATCATCTCCTTCTAATTATTCTGAATACTTATAGCTATACTTTTCTACACTTGCTTCCCGTTTCCTCTAAGAAATATAAGAAAAAAAAAAATTGCAAGATCAAGGGAAATTTTTATATAATGATCGCGAACTTTTTGTCAAGAAATACGTCTATTAGGTAAGAAGGTATAATTAGAAAGAAAGGAAGATGAAATATGTCCAGGTTATTTATATTAATGGTAGCCCTGCTACTGCTTGTTTCAGTACTGGTCTGGGGTTGTGCCGAGCAGGTGGAAGAACCGGTCGCCCCTGATAAGGAGTTGGAAGAACCGGCACCTCCGGAGGAGATAAAACCCGAACCAGATGATGAGAAAATAGACCAATCTTGGAAAGAGGCAGACCAGCTCGAACCTACAAAGACAACAATCTTGGAAATCGAAGGGATGGAGGAAGAGCTTATTTACCATTTACACGTGAGCTCGCTCTACCCGTACGCGATTTACCTGGATGAAGAAAGGTACGGCCTGGAAGAAAAAGAGGGTAAAGATTATATTTTGCCCCTGACAGAAACGGATCCTGAAGTTTTTATGGCTATCTGGCACTTGGAAGGGGTTGAAAAAGCCGTTCTTGCTGAGGAACTAGCAGGAGAGCTTCAAGAAAAATATGGCGAACAGCCCGTTCAAGAACAGGTAGAGAACCCCCTCCCGGCCCTGTACCTGTATAGTTCAGGCGGACAGAACTGGGACGATACTGTAGAGCGCTATTACCTGGTTAGCGATTTTGAAGACGGTGTTTTTGTAGTGTGGCAAAAGTT
>PWEU01000055.1 GCA_003554005.1 Nitriliruptoraceae bacterium | reverse complement strand
GCCGATCCCCTGGTCCACCTCGACCTGCTGCGCATCCCGGCGCTGCGGGCCGGGCTCCAGTCCTTCCTGGCGCAGAACCTGATCCTGATGGGGGTGTTCTTCACCGTCCCGCTGTACCTGCAACTGGTCCTCGGGCTCGATGCGCTCGAGACCGGCGTGCGCATGCTCCCGGTCTCCATCGCGATGCTCGTCGCCGCCATCGCCGGGGCACGGCTGCGCACGTGGCTCGCGATCAGGACCGTGGTGCGCACCGGGTTCGCCTCCACGATCCTCGCGACCCTGGGGCTGCTGTCGACGGTGGAGCCGACGCTTCGGGAGGTGCGGTTCGCCGTCGCGATGGCGTTGCTCGGTATCGGGATGGGGCTCATCGCGTCCCAGCTCGGCGATGTGGTGCAGTCCTCGGTGGATGCCTCGGGACGCAGCGAGGCAGGAGGTCTGCAGTACACCGCCATGCAGCTGGGCTCGGCGGTCGGGGTCGCCCTGATCGGCGCCATCGTGCTGTCCGGTCTGGTCGCCAACTTCGTCAGCCAGGTCGAGGACGACCCGCGCGTCCCACGCGCGGTCGCGGAGCAGACCGCGATCGCGGTCAGCGACGGAGTGTCCTTCGTCCCGTCGGACGCGGTGCGGGCGCGGGCCACCGAGGCCGGGCTGGAGGCGGACGTGGTCGACGCGCTCGTCGAGGACTACGAGGCCGCGCAACTGTTCGCGCTGAAGACCGGTCTGCTGGCCTGCGTCCTGCTGGCCCTGCTCGCCGTCCCGGCGACCCGCCAGCTGCCCGCCGGCCGACCCACCAGGCGAGCCCCGAACGAGGTCCCGTGATGGAGGACGTGACCGGCCCCCACTACCGGCTGAGCGGTGTCGACGTCGACCGGATGGTCGACAAGCTGCTGTTCGTCGGCCCCGACGCGAGCCAGAAGCGCTCGGCCTTCTGGGTGCTGCTCGCACTGGCAGCGATCATCGCGTCGGCCGGGGTGTTCTCGGACTCGACCGCCACGGTGATCGGGGCCATGATCGTCGCTCCGCTCATGACGCCGATCCTGGGGACGGCCCTCGCGCTGGTCCTGGCGCGCAAGGGTGCGATGATCCGCAGCCTGGCCTACGTCGTCGGTGGCGCGCTGCTGGTGATCGCGGTCGGGTTCGCCTTCGGCTCGATCGATCCGGTGGGGCTGGTGTCGGAGACCAACACCCAGGTGATCGGTCGGACCAACCCGTCGCTGATCGATCTCATCGCGGCGCTGGCCACCGGCACGGTGGGCGCCTTCGCGCTGGTGCGCGCGGACGTCTCCGCCACCCTGCCCGGGGTCGCGATCGCCATCTCGCTCGTACCGCCCCTGGCGGTGGTCGGACTGCTGCTCGAGGCGGGCCGCTTCGCCGAGGCCTCGGGAGCCTTCCTGCTGTTCGGCACCAACGTCACCGCGATCATCGCGACGGGGACGGTCGTGCTGCTGCTCTACCGCGTCCGTGATGTGGCACAAGCCACCGGCGCGGAGCTGGGACAGCTGCGGGGACGCACCCTCATGGTCGTCGCGATCCTCGTGTGCGCGGTCGCCGTGCCCCTGTCGCTCGGTACCTACCAGATCGTGGGTGACCGGCTCGGTGAGGCCACTGCGACGCCGATCGCGACCGAGTGGGCGGAGGCGCAGGGCTGGCGGGTGGCGTCGGTGCAGGTGCGTGACGGCACGATCCGACTCATCGCGTTCGGTCCCCCACCCGAGGCCGATCCCCCCGCGCTGCGAGAGGAGCTGGATGCCGCCGGGATCGACCTCGACCTGGTGGTCAACCTCGTCGTCGGTGGGCAGCGGGAGCTGCCGGCCCGTACCGGTGGCGGACCCGGCTGACCGGCGGCGCGGGGTCGGGTGGCCGTTCAGCGCCCCGTCGCGTCCAGGAGACCGAGATGGGCGAGGTCGCGCTCGAGGGCGGCGGCGCCGGTGAACACGAGCCCCTGCAGGCCGAGCGCCCTGGCTGCCTCCACGTTGGCGGGAAGATCGTCGACGAACACCGTCGCCGACGGCGTGAGCCCGTCGGCATCGAGCACGCGCTCGAAGGCGGCCCGCTCGGGCTTGCGGGCACGCAGGGCGTGGGAGCAGTGGATGGTCTCGAAGACCTCCAGCTCGGCCCCGAAGCGGCGCGACCACGCCCGGTGGTGCAGCCGGTTGGTGTTGGTCAACGCGACCAGGCGCACACCCCTGTGCCGCAGTCGCCACAGCAGGTCGACGACCGCAGCATCCGCACCGAGGTAGAGGTCGTTGAAGTCGGCGGCGAGCTCCTCGTCGTCACCCTGCAGCTGCAAGCGCTCGCGGACGTGCGCCAGGTACTCCCCCACGCTGAGCTCACCCCGCTCGAAGGCCTCGTAGGCCGCGTCCGGATAGGCCGCGTGCACCTCGCTGGCGGGCAGCGAGCTGCGCGCCGCCCAGCGGCTGCGGATGCGAGCGGGGTCGATCCGGATCACCACCCCACCGAGGTCGCACAGGACCGCCGTCGGTACGCCCACCGCCCCCTCCTCGGTCTCTCGCACCGTAGGTGGGTCCGAGCCCAGGACGTGCCTGGGTCCGCGAGATCCCGGGCACCCGCTGTGCGAGAACCAGCGGCCAGCTGCTGCTTCTCGCGAGCCGGTGGCGGTGGGAGGAGAGCACGGGCGGCATCCGCGCGAGAACCAGCGACTATGTGCTGGTTCTCGCACGAACGGCACCGCGCAGACAGCGTGCATCGGGTGGCCTGGGTGCCGACCGCATGGCCGCGCAGGAGTAGCCTCGTCCCACCCCTTCGGCCCAAGTGGCCGCCGGATCTCGCCTGTTCTCGTCGATGGAGCGTCTGGTGCGGCAGCACGGCTGACCTCCCTTCCAGATCGCAGCGCGTCTCGTGCGCGCCGCTGACGCGAGGAACGTTGCCGTGCCGACCGTGCACCTGCATGGGGTCACCCATGCCTACACCTCCGCCCTGTCCGTCCTCGTCGAGGTCGACCTCGATGTCGCCGTTGCTCCGCGCGCACCCGGCTGGGTCGGGGTCGTCGGCGAGAACGGGTCGGGCAAATCGACCCTGCTCCGGCTCCTGGCCGGCGAGCTGTCGGCGGGCCAGCGCCAGCGGTGGCTGATCGCTGCCGCCCTGGCGGAGGCGCCGGAGGTGCTGCTCCGCGACGAACCCACGAACCACCTCGACGGTCACGCGCGGGAGCTCCTGCTCGGCGTGCTGGGGGCGTTCCACGGTCTCGGGTTCGTGGTGAGCCACGATCGCACCGTCCTGGCGCGCCTGACGACCCGCACGCTCCGGATCACCCAGCAGCGTCTCGAGCTCCACGCCGGCGCCTACGGGGCGGCTTCCGAACGCTGGCGGGCGGCGGAGGCCGCGAAGCGGGTCGCCCACGACCGTGCCCGACGCGAGGACATACGGCAGCGTCGGATCCTGGCCGAGGTCCGTCGTCATCGGCACAGTGCCGAGGCCGGCTCCGTCGCGAGCGGCGCCTGGCCGGTGCGGCACAACCCGATGCCCGGGACGCGGGACGCAAGCGCGCCCAGGAGACGGCGGAGGCGTCCCTCGGGCAGCGCGTCGGGCAGCAGCACGCCCGGCTCGCCCGTGCCGAGGAGGT
>PWEU01000250.1 GCA_003554005.1 Nitriliruptoraceae bacterium | reverse complement strand
GGCGAGCAGTCCAACACCTCGGTGCTGTTCGGTGACGCGGTGCTGATGAAGGTGCTGCGCCGGCTCGAGGACGGGGTCAGCCCCGACGTCGAGGTGGGGGCCCACCTCGACCACCTCGAGCACGTCCCCGCGGTGGTCGGCTCCCTGGACGTGGAGGCCGCCGGCTCCTCGACGCCGCGCACGCTGGCGATGTTCCAGCGCTTCGTCCCCAACGAGGGCGACGCCTGGTCGCTGACCCTGGACGAGCTCGGGCGCTTCGCCGAGCGGGTGGTCTCCGACCCCGACGGCAGCGTGCCGAGCCGCATCAAGCGCGCCGACGATCCGCTGGGCCTGGCCATGGCCAGGGGCGGCCTCCCCGAGAGCGCCCACGTCGCGATCGGCCCCTACCTCGCCAACGCGCGCCTGCTCGGGATCCGCACCGCGGAACTGCACGTCGCCCTGTCCGACGATCGTGGGGACGCGGCCTTCACGCCGGAGCCGATGACGCGCCTCAGCCAGCGCAGCCTCTACCAGTCGATCCGCAACTCCGTCCGGCTGGGGATCAGGGCGGCGGGTCGGGAGGCGAAGCACCTCGTCGACCCAGAACTGTCAGCCGAGGTGCGTCGCATCGTCGCCGCGGAGTCGGAACTGCTCGAGCGCCTCCAGGCCCTGACGGCCGAGCCGATCACCGCGACCCGGATCCGGACCCACGGGGACTACCACCTCGGTCAGGTGCTGTTCACCGGCCGGGACTTCGTCATCATCGACTTCGAGGGTGAGCCCGCTCGGCCGCTCGGGGAGCGGCGCCTCAAGCGCTCACCCCTGCGCGACGTGGCCGGGATGCTGCGGTCCCTGCAGTACGCCACGGCCTCCACCCTGCGCGACCAGGTGGACCGCGGCCTCGTCACCCCCGACCACCCGAACCACGACCTGTTGACGGTGTGGCTGGACCGGTGGCTGACCTGGGCCAGCGCCGCGTTCCTCGACGGCTACCTGGACGTGGCCGCCGAGCAGCCCTTCGTCCCCGACGACCCTGACCACCTCCGACTGCTGCTGGACGCGTTCCTGCTGGAGAAGGCGGTCTACGAGCTTGGCTACGAGATGAACAACCGCCCCGCGTGGGTGGGGATCCCACTCGCCGGGATCGCACAGGTCCTCGACCGAGAGGCGACACGATGACGCTCGCAACCTCCCAGATCACCGACGACGATCTGTTCCTGTTCAACGAGGGCACGCACCTCAGGCTGTGGGAGAAGCTGGGAGCCCACCTGGCCACCGATGCGGACGACGTGGCCGGCGTGCACTTCGCGGTGTGGGCTCCCAACGCCCGCGAGGTGACCGTCATCGGTGACTTCAACGGCTGGGACAAGGGCTCACCCGAGGGGCGGATGGGTGCCCGCGGGGTGTCGGGTATCTGGGAGGTGTTCGTCCCCGGAGCCCAGCAGGGTGACAGCTACAAGTTCCACATCGTCTCCCATGTGGACGGCCGCGCGGTGGACAAGGCCGATCCCTACGCGGTGCACACCGAGACCCCCCCGCTGACGGCCAGCAAGGTGTGGGATCTGGCCTACGGGTGGGGCGACGAGGAGTGGATGGAGCGCCGCCGTGGGACCCAGGGCCTCGACGCGCCCGTGGCGATCTACGAGCTCCACCTCGGTTCCTGGCGGCGGGCCGACGACGGCTACGGGTCGCGGCCGATGACCTACCGCGAGCTGGCCGAGCCGCTCGTCTACCACGTGCAGGCGATGGGGTTCACCCACGTGGAGTTCCTCCCGGTGATGGAGCACCCCTTCTACGGGTCCTGGGGCTACCAGTCCACCGGCTACTTCGCCCCCACGTCGCGCCACGGCACCCCCCAGGACCTCAAGTACCTCATCGACCAGCTCCACCAGGCCGGGATCGGGGTCATCCTCGACTGGGTCCCGAGCCACTTCCCCACCGACGAGTTCGCGCTCGGCAGCTTCGACGGCACCCACCTCTACGAGCACGCCGATCCCAAGCAGGGGTTCCACCCCGACTGGTCCAGCTACATCTTCAACTACGGCCGCCCCGAGGTGGTGGCGTTCCTGCTGTCCTCGGCGATGTTCTGGCTCGAGGAGTACCACGTCGACGGGCTCAGGGTCGACGCGGTGGCCTCGATGCTCTACCTCGACTACTCGCGCAAGGACGGCGAGTGGATCCCCAACATCCACGGTGGGAACGAGAACCTGGAGGCGATCGAGTTCCTGCGTCGGTTCAACACCGAGGTCTTCCAGCGCTTCCCCGCCGTGCAGACCTACGCCGAGGAGTCCACGTCCTGGCCGATGGTGTCCCGTCCGACCTACCTCGGCGGGCTCGGCTTCGGGTTCAAGTGGGACATGGGGTGGATGCACGACTCGCTGTCGTTCTTCCAGCACGATCCGATCCACCGCAAGTACCACCACAACGAGCTCACCTTCCGGTCCGTGTACGCGTTCTCGGAGAACTTCTGCCTGCCGCTGTCCCACGACGAGGTGGTACACGGCAAGGGGTCGCTGATCGGCAAGATGCCGGGGGACACCTGGCAACGTTTCGCCAACCTGCGGGCGTTGTACGGCTACCTGTTCACCACGCCCGGCAAGAAGCTGTTGTTCATGGGCGGTGAGTTCGGGCAGTGGTCCGAATGGGCGCACGAGCGCTCCTTGGACTGGCACCTGTTCGACGGTGACCCCCTGCACCGCCAACTGCTGCACTGCGTGAAGGACCTCGCCACGCTGTACCGCGAGACCCCGGCCCTGCACGAGGGCGACTGCGAGCCCTTCGGGTTCGAGTGGCTCGACGGCAGCGACTGGCAGTCCTCGGTGATCAGCTTCCTGCGCCGCGCGCGGGACGGGTCCGCGGCCCTGGTGGTCGCCAACCTGACACCGATGACCCGGCACAACTACCGGGTCGGCCTGCCCCAGGGCGGGCACTGGCGCGAGGCCTTCAACGGTGATGCGGTGGAGTACGGCGGATCGGGCGCGGGCAACTACGGCGGGATCGATGCGTTGCCGCACCCCTTCCACGGTCGGTCCCACTCCACGGTGCTCACCCTGCCGCCGCTGTCGATCGAGGTGTTCCTGCCCGACGACGGCTGACCGGCCCGTGACGTAGGCTCTCGGGCCGGATGCGGCGGCGGCCGGTCGGCCGCGCCGCGACCCCCGCCACCCCCTGACCACCTGCATCCGGAGCACGTGTGGAACGTTTCATCTGTGTGCATGGGCACTTCTACCAACCGCCGCGGGAGAACCCGTGGCTGGAGCTGGTGGAGCAACAGGACGAGGCCTACCCTTTCCACGACTGGAACGAGCGCATCACCTCCGAGTGCTACGACCCCAACACTCGGGCGCGGATCCTGGATCGGCACGGCCGCATCACCCAGCTGGTCAACAACTACGCCCGGATCAGCTTCAACATCGGGCCGACCCTGCTGTCGTGGATGGAGCAATCGGCCCCCGTGACCTACGCCGCGATCCTGGCCGCCGATGTCCAGAGCCGCCGGCGTTTCGACGGGCACGGCTCCGCGCTGGCGCAGGTCTACAACCACGCCATCATGCCCCTGGCCCACCCCCAGGACGCCCGGACCCAGGTCCTGTGGGGTATCCGCGACTTCACCCACCGGTTCGG